>NZ_JBWVSU010000002.1:0-300000 GCF_056642055.1 Acinetobacter sp. 129952
CAGAATAACTTTCAACTTTTGCCAGTGTTGATCTGTCAGCATGGTACGAGGCATAGCGAATAGTAAAATTGGGTTTGGCGATTTGATTTTACTACTTCGCTATTTTTTTAAGCTAAAAGTGTCAACACACCCTAATTTTATGTCGTTTTATTTATTAATACTTAATTAATTTATAATTCTTTTTTTCAAAAAATCGATACTATTAAAAATTCTTTCAAATAAACAATAAATAATTGAATTTAATATATTTTTAAAAATCTCTAAAAGAAGTTTATTCAAAATTAAAATATGTAGATAAATGAAATCTAACCTATTCAATAGAACTTATTTCGGTTTATTTTATCGGCCTTTTCCAAGAATGCTTAACTTTAATTTTTAAAATAAAATGATCTAAATAAGGGAGATTTTGCGAGGGATTTCAAAGTGTTTAACGATATTTTTTATTTTTAACTATCTTGAAGTTTTCATTATGCAGTTCATCCACACTTCACTCATCATAGAGTCAAATCGTTGAACACTATTTAAGAACCTAACCATGATAAAGACATCCCAATATCCGGCATACATATCCTCATGCTGGATACTGGGAATCATCTCATTTATGCACTCAGTTGTTCATCACGCTTGAACACCAGTTCTCCTTTGAGTGAACTGTCTGCATCAAAATAATAGCCATTAGTATTAAAAGCTTTTAGCCCCTCTATACGATCAATTTTATTTTCAATCATAAAACGCGCCATGAGACCGCGTGCTTTTTTGGCATAGAAACTAATCACTTTATATTTGCCATTTTTCTGATCCAGAAATACCGGCTTGATAATGTCTGCCTGAATTTTGCGCTCGTTGACTGATTTGTAATATTCATCAGAAGCAATATTCACCAGAATTTCAGAATTTGCTGCGGTTAAATCCTGATTAATCAGATCAGTAATGTGATGAGCCCAGAACTCATATAGATTATGCCCACGGGAATTGGCTAACTTGGTTCCCATTTCCAGACGGTACGGCATCATTAGATCCAAAGGACGTAACAGTCCATATAATCCAGACAACATACGTAAACGGTCTTGTGCATAGTGCAGATCTTCGTGCTTCAAACTATAGGCATCCAGTCCGGTATAGACATCACCCTTAAATGCAAAAATCGCCTGACGGGCATTGGCTAAATTAAAATCCGGTTGCCAGTCATTAAAACGTGCGGTATTTAAAGTGGCAATTTTTTCACTAACACTCATTAAGCTGGAAATTTCTGTTGCAGAAAGTGTTCGACAAACGTTGATCAAGTCCTGTGAATGTTCTAATAATCTCGCTTGAGTAAATTGGTCAGTCGGTAATGGAGTATCGTAATCGAGAGTTTTGGCTGGAGAAATTAAAGCGAGCATGGCAACCTGGTCAAAAAATGATTAATCAAACTATATCAGTCTGCTTATTTTAATTCCAATTCATGTTTTTATTCACCATAATCGTTAAAATGCACGATTCTCCTGTTAATCATCGGTTTTTATATGCCCGAGCAAATTTTTCTTCAAGGGCCTGCGGGTCAGATTGAAGTTTTTGTGGATTATCCTCAGGGTGAAGTGAAAGGATTCGCGGTAGTTTGTCACCCCCATCCATTGCAAGGCGGTACACCACAACATAAGGTTCCGGTTTTACTGGCACAAATGTATCTGGAACGTGGCTGTATTGTGTATCGTCCAAGTTTCCGTGGTTCTGGTCAAAGTGCAGGTATACACGACGAGGGCTTCGGTGAAACGGATGATGTATTAGAAGTCATTCGGTTCGCTCGCAACCAGCATATTGCCCTGCCTTTTTATGCAGGCGGTTTTAGTTTTGGTGCGCATGTCATGGCAAAAAGCTATGCAGCCTTACCCGTAGAACTGCAACCAAAGCAAACCATTTTATGCGGTCTGCCAACTGCAACAGTGGCTGGTATTCGCCATTATGTTACGCCTGCAATTAAAGGCGACATCTTGTTCATTCATGGTGAAGCCGATGAAGTGACTTTGCTCTCAGATATGATTGAATGGGCAAAGCCACAACGCCATTTAGTGACCGTATTACCTGGTGCCAACCATTTCTTTACCGGCTATTTAAAGCAATTGCGGATCGCAATGACCCGGTACTTAGCGCTTGGCTAAATAAAAAAACCCATCAGATGATGGGTTTTTTATTAAAAGACAAAATCTTCTGCAAAAATTTCATACATCACAGCCCGATATTTAGGCTTATCGATGTAGCGGATAATTTTTCCGCCCAAGCGTTCTGCAATTTTACGGCTAGCCCAGTTTTCTTCTGCTACCGGGTAGCTTAAAACTTGAATCCCTAATGTATTGAAAGCATAAGCCACAACACAATGCACTACCTCATGTCCATAATGATGACCATGTGCAGTTTCACGAATCCAAATACCGACTTCAGGTATTTCATCATGAAGTCGATGCAAACCACATAGCCCAATAAATTCTTGTGTTTCAATATGACGGATCACAAATACATATTCTTTATAATCAGTCATATTTTCCAGCCAATTTTGCCAGACTGTTGCAAATCCCTGTTCAGATTGTGGTGGGTCCCACGCCATAAAACGTGTCAAACTCGGCGTAATTGAAGCATAAGTTTCTTTGGCATCGGCTGATTTAAAACAATTCAGGATCAAGCGTTTACTTTGCAGTGTAGGCAAAGCTGATTGAGTCTGTTGAATTAGCTCTTCCATTCAAACTCGCTAAAGCGTTCCTGCTCTTTTAGAGAGGTTTCCACTGCCTGTGCAAGCTGATTAAGCAAACTTCTTTCGGTGATACGATCCAGCCAGTCCTGTTCTTCTTCAGGATATGAGGCAATCTCACAGACCAGATGCCCTTGTTCATCTCTGGTTTCGCAACTCACTGATAAAGGCAGCGCATGTTCTTCTACGCTGACGGCAACCTGAGCACCACTTTGGCTTAAGGTCTGAAAACCGTATTTACCTAATTTTTCGGCAAGTAAATGTGCTACATATTCCTGGGTTTCTTGACCATCCCGTGGTGTTTGGCTCTGGGTATTGGCCATGAATTTTAATTTTCGCATCGCTACTTCCAAATGGCTTTTTTCTTATATGGGTTTAGCATAAGCAATATAAACAAAACAGCCAAGCAAAAGCTTGGCTGTTTCACATAATTTTAAAAATTATTCTGATACTTGAATTGGCAGTCCTGCGATTGAGGTCAATTCTGTGAAGGTCGGGAAACTGGTTGCGACCGTTTCGGTTCCGACAATCTTGATCTGCTCCGAATTACGCAAACCGGCAATCGAAAAACTCATCGCGATACGGTGATCGTGATGCGATTCAATTTCACCACCCGTAAAGATTGGCAACCAGTTACCGGACTTACCCTTACCTTCAATGATGATGCCATCTTCAGTTGGGGTACAGTCGATGCCCATGGTTTGAAGACCATCTGCCATGACCTGAATACGATCCGATTCTTTCACGCGAAGCTCGGCAGCACCGGTCAAAATTGTCTGACCTTCAGCACATGCAGCGGCAATGAATAGCGCCGGGAATTCATCAATTGCTAATGGCACCTGATCTTCCGGCATATGAATCCCTTTTAATGTACGTGTACCACGAATACGGATATCAGCAATCGGTTCACCGCCCGCAATACGCTCGTTTTCAACTGTAATGTCCGCACCCATTTGCTTGAGGATTTCAATCACACCAGTACGGGTCGGGTTAATGCCTACCGCTTCAAGGGTGACGTCCGAGTTTTCAGTAATCGCAGCGCCGACCATAAAGAAAGCAGCAGAAGAAATATCTGAAGGCACCTGAATATTGGTTCCGCTCAGCTTTCCGCCACCTTGTAATGAAATACGATTGCCTTCGGTTTTCACTTCGTAACCAAATGCACGCAACATACGTTCAGTATGATCGCGGGTTGGTTCAGGTTCAGTCACCGAAGTTTCACCTTCTGCCCATAGACCTGCAAGTAAAATTCCTGATTTCACCTGAGCAGAAGCCATTGGCAAATCGTACTGAATCCCTTTAAGGTTTTGATTACCGGTAATGGATACAGGTGGTGTACCGCGTTCACCTGTGGTCTGGATCTGCGCGCCCATTTCACGTAAAGGCTTGGCAATACGCTCCATTGGACGTTTAGACAATGACGCATCCCCTGTCATCACTGAATCAAATTTCTGTGCTGCTAGCATACCTGACAGCAAACGCATTGAAGTGCCTGAGTTGCCCATATAAATGGCAGACTGCGGCGCTTTTAAGCCTTGCATGCCAACACCATGAATGGTGACTTCACCATTTTTAGGGCCTTCAATGCTGACTCCCATATCACGGAAAGCTTGCAGTGTCGCTAGAGCATCCTCACCTTCCAAAAAGCCGGTCACATGTGTGGTACCTTCTGCAATCGCACCAAACATGATCGAGCGATGTGACACAGATTTGTCACCTGGCACGGTAAATTTACCCTGAAATTTCTTGGCACCCGGCTGAATGGTAAATTGTTGTGTCACTTTATTTTTCTCCATGAAAGGTTTCTTGGCGAGCATATGGTTGAAATGCTGGCGAGCTGCCTGCGCATGACCCAATAAGCCCATCAATGCGTGGGAATCTTCATCTTCAATCAATTTGCGAATAATCGCGAGCTGCTGTTCAAAGCCATCAACAGCATTCAGAACTGCTTTTTTGTTGGCAAAAAAGATGTCATGCCACATTTGTGGATCGCTAGCGGCAATTCGCGAGAAATCCCGGAAGCCACCGGCAGCATAACGAAATATATCTAAATTGTCTTCACGCTTGGCCAATTGCTCAACCAAGTTGAATGCCATGAGATGCGGAAGATGACTGGTATGCGCCAGCACTTCATCGTGCTTGTCGACATCCATACAAATCACTTCGGCTTTCGCCGCTTGCCACAGCTGAATCAGTTTATCGACGGCCCAGTCTGCACTGCTTGGCAGTGGTGTCAAAATCACTTTGTGATTGGCAAATAAATCAACTTTACCTGCATGTACCCCAGTATGCTCGGCACCTGCAATCGGATGGCCCGGTACAAAACCTTCAGGCAGTTCATCGCCAAAAACCGCTTTCGCTGCATCGACCACATTACCTTTGGTACTACCAACATCAGTAATAATGGTATTGGGAGATAAATAAGGCTGAATGGCTTCCAACACCTTTTGCGTGGCACGTACCGGCAATGCAAGCACTACCAGATCAGCACCTTTGACCGCCTCTATAGGATCGGCATAGCCTTCGGAAATCAGGCCAAGAGATTTAGCATCTTCCAAAGTCTTTTGTGAACGTGTCGATGCAACAATGTCATTGGCCAAATGCTCGGCTCGAATGACACGCGCCAGACTTGAACCAATCAGTCCAAGCCCGATAAATGCAACTTTTTCAAACAGTGGCTGCGACATGGTCTAAGCTTTTGCCTCTAAACCGAGTACTTTAGCCAATGCGCTCAAGAATTTCGCATTTTCTGTTTCAGTACCAATCGATACACGAATGTGATTAGAAATACCAACCGGACGCACAATTACCCCTTGTTTGAGTAAACCATTAAAGGTTGCTGATGGGTCAGCCTGCACATCCACCAAGATAAAGTTGGCACGTGAAGGCACATAGTTAAGACCCAAAGCCTTAAAACCAGCTTCAAGTTGCGCCATACCGGCTTTATTCACTTCACGAGAACGCGCGATAAAATCTTCATCTTTCAGTGCAGCCACCGCAGCCACCATCGCAAGATGGTTGACATTAAATGGCTGACGAATACGATTGAGATAATCCGTCACTTCTACTGAAGCCAGAGCAAAACCAACACGTAGTGCAGCCAAACCATAGCACTTCGACAAAGTACGGCTAACGATCAGGTTTGGATATTGCGCGAGGAATTTCAAGCTGTTGAAGTTTTCCGGGAAATATTCCACATAGGCTTCATCCAGAACCACGATGACATTGGCAGGAACTTTTTGCATGAACGCTTCAAATTCAGCTTCTTCAAACCAGGTTCCTGTTGGATTATTCGGGTTTGCAATGAAGACGAGTTTGGTATTGTCTTGAATTGCAGCCGCCATTGCTTCCAAGTCATGCGAAAAGCCTTTAGCTGGCACTTCAATCGCTTGTGCATTAATGGCTTGAGTCACCAATGCATAAACTGCAAAAGCATGCTGGCTATACACCACCGAATCATTTTCTGAAACGAATGCGCGGGCAAACATTTCCAGTAAGTCGTTTGAACCATTCCCCAAGGTAATCTGATCGTGATTAAAACCAAACTGGGCCTTGATCTGATCTTTCAGGATAAAACCACCACCATCCGGATAACGGCCAATTTCAGAAATTTCCGCAGCGACCGCTTCTTTGACTTTATCTGAACAACCCAGCGGATTTTCATTTGAAGCCAGTTTGACGATATCGGTAAGACCCAACTCGCGCTCAAGTTCACTGATCGGTTTACCCGGTTGATATGGCTTTAATTTTGAGATGCCTGAATTGGCTGGAACAAACGACATTTTAGACTTCCAATTTTAGGTATAAAACAGTGGTAAGCACCCTCGCCCTGACCACGTATAGCTGACTTAAAGTACAGCTGCAGGATATGAACCGAGCACGCGAACTTCTTTAACCAAAGGACGAATTTCTTCAATGGCTGCTTTCACGTGTTCCTGCTCAATATGGCCTTCAAGATCAATGAAGAACACATAAGCCCATTTTTCAGGAAGTGCAGGCCGGGTTTCAATACTGGTCAGGCTGATATTATGCTTGGCAAATGGCGACAGAATTTCCAGCAAAGCCCCGGCACGATCATGTGCTGAAATCAGTAATGAAGTCTTGTCATTACCGCTTTGTGGCACTTTTTCACGGCCAATCACCAGGAAGCGTGTGGTATTTTCCGGATTATCCTCGATATTGCTATGCATGATTTCGAGATCATAAATGCTCGCAGCAATTTCAGAGGCAATCGCGGCAGAATGCCATTCATTACGAATACGGCGCGCTGCTTCTGCGTTGGAGCTTAAAGCGACACGTTCCACGCCTGGATAATGCGCATCCAGCCACTTACGGCACTGTGCCAAAGTCTGCTGATGCGCATAAATCTGTTTGATGCTGTCTTTACGGGTATTTTCAGAAATCAGGAACTGATGGTGAATCGGTAATTCAACTTCGCCAATCACATTCAGGTTCGAGGTTTTGAAACAGTCTAAAGTATGGTTAACCACGCCTTCAGAGGAATTTTCTACCGGCACCAGACCATAATGGGCACTACCTGCTTCCACGTCACGGAAAACTTCATCAATGGTCGGTAAAGGACGAACCACAGCATCATGGCCAAAGTGCTTGAGTACCGCAGAATGGGTATAAGTCCCGACTGGTCCCAAGAAAGCAATGCTTTGCGGAGCTTCAAGTGCCAGACAGGCCGACATGATTTCACGGAACAGACGTGCCATGGTGGTATCAGACAATGGCCCTTCATTACGTTCCATGACATTACGCAAAACCTGAGCTTCACGTTCTGGACGGTAAAACAGCGGATTCTCTTCTGAAGCAAACTTTGCTTTTGCCACAGCTTCAGCCAAACGTGCCCGACGGTTAATCAATTGCTGAATTTGCTGATCAACAGAATCGATATCTTCACGAATTTTTGCCAAATCAAGAGAAGTCGTGGTGTTTTGATCGTCGTTGATCATTGTTCTGTCGCCCTTCATAAACCTTATCTGTTCAGTATAACAATAGTGAGCTTTCAAATGTTACGCAATATGACATTGGTAGATTAAGTCTTAAAAACATACAGTTGATTTTAACCATTTATCGCTTTTGGTCATATCTGGTAACATTTACTTCAGCTTTTCTGCTTGATTTACATTATTAAATTGTAAACTTTGCCTGTCCATATTAACTGATTTTAAGGAAGATGAAATATCACTATTTCTTAATCTATATAGCGGTTTTAAGCATAAGAAAATTAAAATAATTGCTTCGCAAACGTCATTTTTGAACCATTCATATCTAAGATAGATTTCACAATAAAATGCACACTCTGCAATCCCACTTTTATCGACTTCTCTTTGATTTCACTTATTTTTTTTACATTAAATCACTACTCAATTACAAAGCAGAGACGATTTTTTAACCAATCATAGATAGTCTAACTTAAAACAAGCGTTTGGGGGTCAGTCATGCCAAAAAGAATAGCTGTACTTTTGACGAATAATTTTGAAGATCAGGAATATCTTGAACCCGTTGCAGCCTTGCTGGAAGCAAAGCATAGCATCTGTAATATTGAGTTTAATGCAGGAAAAGTGGTCTATGGTCTGCATGGCTGTTCTGCAGTGACGATTGACCGGGACATCGAACAAATCAGTATTGATGATTTTGATGCCTTGCTGATTCCTGGCGGTGAATCTGCAGTTTCTTTATCTACCGATATGCGGGTGCTGCAATTTATCCAGGCTTTTAATCAAGCCAAGAAAACCATCTTTAGTTTATGTGATGCATCATTATTACTGTGTGAAGCAGATGTGCTGAAAAATCGAATTATTACCAGTATTCGCGCGCATGCCAGTCGCGTACAACGTGCCGGTGGAACGTATTATGATGCAGAACTGGTGAATGACAATAATCAGTTGATTTCATCGCGTCTACCCAATGATTTACCCATTTTTATTCATGAATGTTTGGATGTCTTAAAATCATAAAGTCTTAAAAAATATTTCCCATCTTGGCTATGTTCTCCCCCTATAAAAAAGAGTCCTTCGGGACTCTTTTTTTATGAGTGAGCTATTAACGTCCTAACAGACCACGTGCCACTATCTCTTTCATGATTTCATTAGTACCACCATAAATCCGCTGAATCCGCGCATCAACGAAGAAACGTGAAATTGGATATTCAGTCATATAGCCATAACCCCCAAATAATTGCAGGAGATTGTCCGCGATTTTCATCTGCATATCGGTAGAAAAACTTTTCAATGCCGCTGCAGTTTCTACATCCAGCTTCCCTTGCATATAAAGCTCAAGATTCTGGTTATAAAATGCTGCAGTTGCCAATTCATCAATTTTCGCTTGCGCCAACACAAAACGAGTATTCTGGAATTGACCGATCGCCTGACCAAAAGCCTGACGCTCTTTCACATATTGTGTGGTCACATCGATCGAGCCACGAATGGCGCCTAGAGCGGTGGCAGCGATGGCGGTACGCTCACGTGGCAATTCCTGCATCAGGTAAGCAAATCCCTGTCCCGGCTGACCCAGTAATTGGTCCTTTGGCACTTTAACATTGTCGAAGAACAGTTCAGACGTATCCTGAGCATGCAGACCAATCTTGTCCAGATTAGTGCCTTTTTTAAAGCCTTCCAGATGGGTATCGACCAGCAGCAATGAAACGCCTTTAGCTCGGGCTTGAGGATCGGTTTTGACCGCAAGCACCACCAAGTCAGCATGCTGACCATTGGAAATGAAGGTTTTTGAGCCATTTAACAGATAATATTCATCCTGCAAGATGGCACTAGTACGCATGGCTTGCAAATCTGAACCTGCACCTGGCTCGGTCATGCCAATCGCACCGACCACTTCACCGGTGACCATTTTTGGTAACCAGTATTTTTTCTGTTCTTCAGTACCAATATGCAGGATATACGGTGCTGCAATATCGGAATGACAAGACAGACCTGTGGCAATGGCACTGTATCCGGCACGTGCAGATTCTTCGATCAGCATCAAGGAATAATCGGTCGGCACCCCATAGCCACCATATTCTTCTGGGACATCGACACACAAGAAGCCATTTTCACCGAGTGCATTCCAGACTGAACGCGGCATCAGACCTTCACGTTCCCACTGGTCGTAGTACGGTGCGACATGTTCGTTCATAAAGCGTTTAAAATTATCGCGGAATAATTCTAGATCGGCATCGTAGGCAAGCATTCTATTGTCCTTGTTGTTTATCATTTTAGTTTCCTTTTCACAGACTAGCGACTTTCATGCTCCCTGTCATGTGCCGGCATTCATCTTTTTACTAACTTCACAGTCAATAAAAAAGGGAAGCCGAAGCTTCCCTTTTAGACACGAAAGACAGACTCAAACTTAGTGAGCGTTATTGCCTTCTTGCGCCATTTTTTCATCAATTTCTGCTGGATTCGCTAAAGCGTAGTTCAACTTGTCCATATCTAACTGGCCCACCCATTTCGCAACCACTAAAGTCGCCAAAGAGTTACCAACCAGATTGGTCAAGGCACGAGCTTCAGACATGAAACGGTCAATACCGAGAATCAACGCCAGACCTGCCACAGGAATATTCCCTACAGCAGCCAAGGTTGCCGCCATCACAATAAAGCCTGAACCAGTCACGCCTGCCGCACCCTTAGATGAGATCAGAAGTACCAGAAGCAGGGTAATTTGATGAGACAAATCAAGTTGTGTATTGGTCGCTTGTGCAATGAAGATCGCAGCCATCGTCAAGTAAATCGACGTACCATCCAGGTTAAATGAATAACCAGTTGGAATTACCAGGCCTACCACTGATTTTTCAGCACCGGCAAGTTCCAGTTTCTTCAACATACGTGGCAGTACTGATTCTGAAGATGACGTCCCCAGTACAATCAGAAGTTCTTCGCGAATCAGGCGGATCATCTTCATGATGCTGAACCCTGCGAAACGCGCAATTGAGCCCAATACGATGAAAATAAACAGTACGCAGGTAACATAGAAACAAATGATCAACTGTGCCAGCTGAGCAAGAGAACCAATACCATATTTACCAATTGTAAACGCCATTGCACCAAATGCACCAATTGGAGCAAGTTTCATCACCATGTTCACGATGTTGAAAAACACATGTGAAATCTGGTCGATGAGTTTCAGGACTGGCTTGCCTTGATCACCTAGCTTATGCAGTGCAAAACCAAAGATGATCGCGAACAATAGAACTTGCAGGATTTCGCCTTCTGCAAATGCGCCCACAACCGTATTTGGAATGATGTTCATCAGGAAGTCGATAGTCGATTGTGACTCACCTGAAGCAACATATTTACTGATGCCACTGGTATCCAGTGAAGCAGGATCAACGTTCATGCCAACACCAGGTTTCACGATGTTAATCACGACCAGACCGATGACCAAAGCAATCGTGGATACGATCTCGAAGTAAAGTAAAGCAACACCACCAGTTTTACCCACTGATTTCATGCTTTCCATACCCGCAATACCGCTCACCACGGTACAGAAAATCACAGGTGCAATGATCATTTTAATCAGACGGATAAATGCATCACCAAGCGGTTTAAGCTGTTCGCCCAAGCCAGGGACATGTTGTTCTACGCCATTGATAATTTGCGTACCACTAGGCGAAAAATGCCCGACCAGAATACCTGCGATAATGGCCACAATCACTTGAAAATACAGTGACTTATAAATTGGTTGTTTCGCCATAATAAATCTACTTGAACGATATCAAAAATAAGAAAGACCATTTTGAGAAATATACTGACCTCTTCATCCCTTCTCAGGGTGAACCGGATCAAATCTCAAAAGGCCCAAGAGAATGTTCAAAATGATAATCAGCCATGCATTGAATCTGACACTCAGTATCAGACCAAAGTATTAAATGGGAGAAAGAGATTAAGAAAAATTAAACAGACTCTAAAAATTGCCTAAATTTTACCGAATATTCATACTAAATGTGCATAACTTATTATGCGCTTGTTTGCTTTTTAATCAATATTGGATTAGACATTAGTCGATAATCAGATTTAACTGATTGTTTTACGTATACTGAAAGGTTTATGGATTTTCATCCTCTCCCTTGACATTAATATTTTCTGCAAGCTGTAAAAAGTTATGAATACCAAAAGAAATATTTATAAAGATTTCGAACATCCCTTTGCCCAGTATGTACGCATTGTGGGTAAAGGGAAAAATGGCGCCCGCTCCCTCAGCTATGATGAAGCCTATCAAGCCTTCAGTATGATTTTGAAAAATGAAGTGCTGGATGTGCAGTTAGGTGCATTCTTGATGTTATTACGGGTCAAGGAAGAATCTGTAGATGAGTTGGCCGGTTTTGTACAGGCGACACGTGACCAGCTGAGTTTCAAAAAACTGGATGTCGATCTGGACTGGTCGTCCTATGCGGGCAAGCGCAAACATTATCCATGGTTTATTCTGGCAGCGCTGACGCTGGCCAAGCATGGTTATAATATTGTGATGCATGGTGCCTCGGGTCATACCATGAACCGCGTTTACACCGAACAGGTGCTGACTTACTTAGGCTATCCAATCTGTCAAAATGATGCTGAGGTTGAACAGCAGCTTCATCAACAGCATTTTGCCTATATCCCGCTAGAAGTAATTTCTCCGATTCTTGCAGACTTGATTGCGCTGCGTAATGTCATGGGCTTACGCTCCCCAATTCATACCCTGGCGCGTCTGATCAATCCCTTTAATGCCAAAGCGACCCTGCAAGCCATTTTCCATCCAGCATATCGTGGTTCGCATCAGCAAGCAGCTTTCCGCTTGGGCTATAAAAATAGTGCCGTGATTAAAGGTGAAGGGGGCGAATTCGAGCGTAATCCGGATGCCAAAACGCTCATCTGTGGCATTAAAGATGGCCTGCTCTATGAGCATGAATTGCCAAAGCTCACTGACAACCGCAGTCCAATTGAAGAAGAACTGGATCTGGCGCTATTTAAGGCTGTCTGGGACGGTCAGCAAAGCCATGATTATGGCGAGATTGCAGTGATAGAAACTATGGGCATTGCGCTATATACCATGGGCGTGTGTGACAGCTTTGAAGCTGCGATGCAAAAAGCCAAAATCTTATGGGCGAATCGCCACACGGTTTAATCTTGTGCAAAAGAAAAAAGCATTGTTCATTCACTGAACAATGCTTTTTTTAATTGTATTGCTATTGGCTGGGAATTAAGCCTTAAACAAAACGAATCGGCTTGAATTCAGGTTCATTCTTGTGATGATCATCATCACACTCCTCACCTTCTTCTTTAGTACCGCGATCGATATAACCGCTGCGCTCATTTTCAGGCAGGTTTTTCATTTCCCAGGCATACACTGCCTGCATACAGGTCTGACGTTGTTCTGGTGTCAAGGCTACACCGTTTGGCCACTTTCCAATTTCGACTGCTGTTCTTAGGCGTTCAACAATCTCAGGATTGAGTACGGCAAGCATTTGTTCAATATTCATGATTTAATCCTGCTTAAAATAATCAAAGTCCTGATTCCACCCCAATTTGGTTCGACAGGCATTATAAAAGTCATAACCCGGTGGATGCAGAAGATTCAGTTTAAAGGGATGCTTGCGAATATGGACGCTATCGCCCACATTCAAAGACACACTGTGTTGTCCATCCGCACTGACCATCGGCAGTACGCGATTTTCACGAATCAGTAATTTAATTTCACTATGTCCACCGACCACAATCGGGCGTGAAGACAAGGTATGCGGATGCATCGGCACCAAAGCAATCGCATCCATGCTTGGATGTACGATCGGGCCACCACCAGAAAGTGCATAAGCCGTAGAACCAGTCGGCGTAGAGACAATCAGGCCGTCACTGTGCTGACGATAGACATATTGTCCATCAATATTCAGTTCAAAATCGATCATATGTACCGATTTCCCTGAATGTAGCACCACATCATTTAGAGCAATGGCATCGTAAATCACTTCACCTTTGGAGCGAATTTCGACTTCGAGTAAAAAGCGTCGCTCAGTCTGAAAGTCACCCTTTAATACCTGATCCAGCTTGAATATCACTTCAGTCGGCTTGATATCCGTTAAAAAACCCAGACGACCACGGTTAACCCCGATCACCGGGGTATTGTACTTGACCAAGGCGCGTGCTGCATGTAACAGCGAACCGTCACCGCCCACGACAATCACCAGATCCACCACCTCACCCAATAAGGCACGACTGACGGTTTGGGTATTTTGATAGGGAACAAGTTCAGCTGTCGCTGCATCAAAAACTGGATGTAGGCCTAGATTGAGAAGATGATCGTGAATAAGGCATAAGGTTTCAACCACCGACGATTTATCAGGACGTCCTATTAACCCGATATTTCGAAAGGTCTTATGGGAAATTTGCACCAGTGTCGTCGCTCCGCTACGAATCCTGCTTATCATAACATTAAGCTATACCTGGATGACAATTTATAACAGTGCTTCATAGGTAGGAAATTATTTGAAATATATTCGAATTAAGGAGAAATTGTGGGGTTTCATTTTAATTTTAAGCGCATTTCTTGATTAAATATTGCAAAATAATGAAAAGCTTCGCATGATTAGCACAATTTCACAGGATCTTATAAGTATTTATGAAATCTGAACGTGGCATGGGGTTTCTTGCCTTAATTTTTTCTATTATTGTCATTTCTATCTTTGTAGCATTTAGTATCTATTTGATTAGATTAGACAATATTGTACGCGACAAGTTTGAAGGTCAGCGCTGGGATATTCCGGCCAAGGTCTTCGCACGTCCGATGGAAGTGTACGTGAATGCCCCAGTCAGCCTGCAGGATTTCCAACAAGAATTAAAATTACTCGGTTATAAAAATTCGGATAGTTATACTAAATCAGGCAACTTTGTCACCACGGGTAATACCCTGTATGTGCATACACGCGGCTTTGATTTTGGTGACCGGGTTGAACCGGAACAAATATTGAAAGTCAGTTTCAGCGGTGAACAGATTGCAGAAGTCAGCGCAACCAAACCGTCTTCAAGCGGGATTGCGCGTTTAGAACCTTTATTAATTGGTGGGATTTATCCGCAGCATAACGAAGACCGTGTGCTGATCAAGCTAAATAAAGTGCCTAAGCCCTTGATCGAAGCGCTGATCGCGACCGAAGACCGTAAGTTCTATGAGCATCATGGGGTTTCACCGCGTGGTATTGCACGTGCCGTAGTCAGCAATATTACCGGTGGTAAACGTCAGGGTGGCTCAACCTTGACCCAGCAGCTGGTCAAAAATTTCTATTTAACCCCTGAGCGCACCTTAAAACGTAAAGTGAATGAAGCCTTTATGGCGATGCTGATTGAATTGCATTATGACAAGAATGAAATTCTAGAAGCTTATCTGAATGAGGTAAATCTCGGCCAGAATGGTAACTACTCCATTAATGGTTATGGTCTGGCATCGCAGTTTTATTTTGGCCTGCCACTGCGTGAACTGAATATTTCCCAGCAAGCATTTTTGGTGGGTTTAGTCCAAGGCCCGAGTCTATACAATCCATGGCGCAATCCTGAAAGTGCGAAAAAACGCCGTGATATCGTCCTGAATAATATGCTGGTGATGGGCTATCTGACTCAGGAACAATATGAAAAAGAAACCGCACGTCCGTTAAATGTCATTTCAAAACCGACTTTAGGCCCTGCCCGCTTCCCGGATTTTCTGGATATTGTACGTCGTCAATTACGCACAGATTATCAGGAAACCGATCTGACCAATCAGGGTCTGCGCATTTTCACCACTTTAGACCCTCTGGCCCAAACCCGAATTCAGGACAGTTTTAAAGAAACGGTGGCGCGTTTAAGCAAATCCAATCCGGGTCGCCTGAAAGATTTACAGGGCGCAGTATTAGTATCGCATCCGGAAAATGGTGAGCTGGTAGCCGCAGTGGGTTCTACTCAAGATTTTACCGGCTTTAACCGTGCAGTCGATGCCAAACGTCAAGTCGGATCCCTGTTAAAGCCTGTGATCTACCTGAGTGCACTGGAATCAAACCGTTATCACTGGGCGAGCCCGATTGAAGACAGTGAAATCAGCATCAAAAGTGACGGCAAAACCTGGACACCGAAAAACTATAGTGGTCGTGGACATGGTGTCATTCCAATGTCGCAAGCCTTATCGCAATCTTATAACCTGTCCACTGTGCGTTTAGCACAAGAATTTGGCCTGTCTACCTTTATTAATCATCTGAAAAAATTTGGTGTAACTTCAGATATTCCATCTTATCCGTCGATTTACTTGGGTGCGGTAGATATGTCCCCGATGGAAGTGATGAACATTTACGGCAACTTTGCTACAGGCGGCTTTAAATATCCAACTAAAGCCATCCGCTCTGTGGTGGATGCCAACGGCCGCTCTCTGGATCGTTATAGCCTGAGTGTACAACCGACTATTGATCCTGCTTCCGCTTATGCCCTGAATTATGGCTTACAACAGGTCATGTCGAATGGTACAGGCCGTGCAGCCTATAACAGCTTGCCACGCAGTCTGAATCTTGCCGGTAAGTCCGGTACCACGAATGACAGCCGTGACTCATGGTTTGCCGGATATTCAGGTAATTATATGACCGTGGTCTGGCTCGGTCTGGATGACAACAAAGTCACTGGCTTGACCGGTTCATCGGGTGCCCTGCCCGTTTGGACCAATGTCATGAAACAGTTGCGCCAGAAACCGGTGAATCTGCCACAGCCGAATGAAATCGAATGGCATTGGCTAGATCGTCATACGGGTTTGTTGTCTGCACAAGGCTGTGAAGGCGCCATGTATATCCCGATTTCGCGTCATGCCCTGCCAAATCAGGCGACTGCCTGCGGCATCTCGCACTATGCGACGGAACCTTATGATATTGATTCAGAACCTGCGCCATCTGATGCTGAACAGGATGATATGAGTCGCTACATACAAGAAAGTGAAACAGAAATAGAACGCGATCTTGAGAGCGAAACCCGTATTATCGCCAGTGGAAGTTATAGCCATTAATTGAGTCTATGTTTATGTTAAGAAAAATCCTCCCTGGTTTGCTCATCCTCAGTCTGGTGGGCTGCCAAAGTATCTCCGAGCCAAAAAAGCCAGTTAGCCCCGCCAAGCCTGCGACGGAAAAACCTAAGGCAAAAACACCAGACGGCGTCGTGATTACGCCTTATGACCGTCCTGACATTAAACGTCAGAAAATTGTCATTCCTGAACAGAAGCCGAAAAGCCAAAAGTTTGATGATGGACGTAATCTGCCGGCCTTCAAGAGTCTGATGCAGCAAACCCAGCAGGCCTATACCAAGCAGCAATTTGCTCAAGCTGAAGCTGCTGCAACTCAGGCACAGCGACTGGCCCCTCAGGCACCAGAAACCTATTTATACTTGGGCATGATCGCCAACCGTAAAAATCAGCCAGCAAGCGCCGATGCTTTTGCCTTACGTGGCCTGAGTTATGCACAATCTAGTGTCATGAAAAAGCAGCTTTGGCAAGTGCGCCTTAAATCTGCTCAGTTGCGGAAAAATGCCAAAGCGATTCAGCAAGCTCAACAGGCACTGAAAAAGCTTTAAGATAATTTTCTATAGAAACTGACTTACCAATAGAAAGTTTATTTTCTAAATAAAGTGTTTAAATATAGCGAATGCCGGCAATGCCATAAGCATGCTGGCTTTTTGCATAATCGAGTTCTTCAGCTTTCATTCCGCCCAAAGCAAAAACCGGAATCTGTACCTGCTCTGCCATTTGCTTGAATTGCTCCCAGCCTAGCGCAGGCGTGTCCGGATGCGTTGCGGTCGCCAGTACCGGACTCAGCAAGGCTGCTTCACAACCGATCTGTTCTGCATGCATTAAAGCACTCAGGTCATGACAGGCTGCCAGATAACGATAGCCAGATTTCAATTCACTTTGTTTCAAGTTCATCAGTTGATTCTGTTTTAGATGAATCGTATGAATCGTCTGCTGCTGCAATTCATTCAGTTGTGACCAAAGCTGTTGATTAATAATTAACTTGGAGAGTTGATCTACCGGATACTGCTGTAATTGCATGATCCGTTCAGGCGTTGCTTCCACGCGCCAATACAACATTTGATCTGTATCCAGACTTGATAAGATATCCAGATCTTCAGCAATCTTGATGCGCTGCGGCCATTGCAGCTTTTGAATCATGGACTGATTGGCTTTCGGGAAATTCAGCTGACCAAGTTCTTCCCGGCTATACCAACGCCAAGGCTGTTTGATTTCAGCCAGTTGCGCAGGCTGTACTGAAGCATGAAAAATATGCAAATTGACGATGAGATCTTCATATTCATGGGAGATAAAATCAGAAGCATGCCAGCGTTCGATATCAACCCCGACCTCTTCAATCACTTCGCGGCGGCAAGCTTCGACTGGTAATTCACCCTGTTCAACTTTTCCGCCTGGAAATTCATATTTATTGCCCTGATGCTGCTTGGCTTCACGCCAGCCGACTAGAACCTGATTTTGATGAAATAAAAGCGCAATTGCGACATGAATCGTAGCTTTAGTCATGATGTACAGAACCGTTGAAGTTTTACAGATTGTAAGCAAATTAGAGTTTTTTATAAATTGCTCAATATTTCGTTGACAGACCTATTCGATAATGATTATCATTTAAATCAATCCAAAACACACCACGGAGTCGACGGAATGAACGCCCCATTTAGCCTATTTACCCGTAACAATGATACTCACCATGCCTTGCCAATGCTGCACTCCAACAATCTTTTTGCACTGGGTCGTGAAATCCGGATCATGCATGCCGGCGAAGAATACCGCTTGCGTCTGACCCGCAATAACCGTCTTATTCTGACCAAATAATTAAATCAGTTCTAATAATAACAAACGTGGGAAGCAGCAGTATGAATCAGCGCATACTGCTTTTTAATCTTCTGATCATGAGATTTGCTATTCAAGCTTAAAACTCAATAACACTTTAAGTCCGCCCAGATCCGACGGCGCATAGTCAATTTTAGCTGCATGCAGTGCCATAATTTTCTGGCAAATGGACAGACCTAGACCTGAACCCTGAGTTCGCGTACCCAAAGCCCGATAAAAACGTTCACCTAAACGTTCCAGCACATCATCAGTAATCCCCTCTCCTGAGTTTTCAATCAATAGTTGTATCTGATGCTGCTCAATAACTGTTCGGATCTCGACCTGTCCCTGCGGCGGCGTATAACGAATAGCATTGTCGACCAGATTGCGAATACAACTAAAAATCAGCTCTGGATTCGCTTCGATCACAGCATCCTCAAGGTTTAGATTCCAATGAATGTCTTTTTCTTCTGCAAAAGGCTGCAATGCCTGCAAAGCCTCCTGAACCAGATTTTTAAGATTAATCGTTTGCGTTGGTAATTGCTCTGTGCGCTCCGGATCGAGTCGTGCCAGCAAGAGTAAATTTTCCAGCACCTGCGTACCGCGGTTGACATCATTTTGGATCAACTGTAATGCCTGAGGGAGCTGTGCATCACCTTGATATTTGCGTTTTAAAACCTGTAGACGCATTTGAATTGCAGACAGTGGAGAACGCAGCTCATGTGAAGCATCTGCAGTAAAACGCTGTTCGGCAGCCAGTGACTTTTCCAGCCGGCCGAGCATGGCATTCAACTGACGAATAATCGGTTGCAGTTCAGTGATTTCAGGATCAGGTGTTTTAATAGGACTCAGATCCTGAGCAGTTTTCGAACCAATCGCCCGGGAAATCTTGTTTAATGGCCGTAACTGGCGTTTGACCGAGACCCTTAGAATCAGCCATTGCACTAGCCATAAAGTGAATAAGATCCCGGCAAAGCCCAAGGTGGTTTGCCAGAGTTCATCGAAACGTACTGAAAGTGGCTGTACGATTTTGACCTGAAGGTCGTCATCTTCCGCAGTTAGGATGCGGATAAAACGGCCATTTTCATAAGCAAACTGGAAGCCGTTGTTTTGTACTTTTGGAATGGTATTAATTAATTCATCATCAATCGAAGTAGTCAGTACCTGTTGATCCAGCAACAAGGCATACTGGATATCAAACTGTTCACTGAGTTCATCGACTTGGGCGTCTTTGGCCTGGGTAACATCGCCAAGCAGTAACTCAGAAATTTGCTCCATTAATTCATCATGCAACTGACTGGCCTGATAACTGGAAATTCCCAATAACAGCAGCCAGGCCAATACTCCAGCCAAGATGGAACTAAACAGTGCATGTTTGATCAGCCGGGTTTGCAGGGAAATAGCAGCCGACATGGGGTTAAGCCTCAGCCTTATGCATACGATAGCCCAAGCCACGAATGGTCTTGATCATCTGGCTGCCGATTTTTTTACGCAGCTGATAGATAAATACTTCAATGGCATTACTTTCAATTTCATCACCCCAAGCGTACAGCGATTCTTCCAGCTGTTCACGGGTGACAATATGTTCAGGCTGCTGCATCAGCTTGTATAGAATTTGAAATTCCTTCGCAGTCAGATTCACAGCTTGACCTTCTTTAGTTAGGGTCTTGGCTTGAGTGTCCAGACTGAGATCCTGCCATTGCAGGATATGATTCGGTGTTTGCTGTTTCTGTCTGAATTGGGCACGAACTCGGGCCGAAAGTTCTTCCAGACTAAAAGGTTTGACCAGATAATCATTCGCGCCTAAATCCAGACCTTCAACCCGGTCATCAATACTGTCTTTGGCCGTAATAAAAATCACCGGCGTATCTTGATGTTGGCTGCGCAAAATTTTCAGAATGTCATCTCCAGTGGCATTCGGCAGGCCACGATCCAGCAGAATACAGTCATATTTATGCTGCTCAATCGCTAGGATCGCATGATCACCACGCTCTACCCGATCAATCACATAACCGTCCATTTCCAGCCAAGTCTGGATACTGTCTGCCTGAGACTGATCATCTTCCGCCAAAAGAATACGCATATTCTGCTCCGTTTGCTTCCTTGTTCTATCTTGCCTTGAAAAAGTTCCAGACTCAAAAAAACCACATGCTTTTTGGTAACTTGCATGTGGTTTTTTGTCGCTGTGTTCAAATTGATTTCAGCAAATCAGGCGATATTAGAAACGAACCTGATCAACCTCAATTTCAACACGTTTTGCCGGTTTATAATCAATGTCGATTTCACCTGTGATGATTACCGGTGTTTTGGCTGAAATCGGTTTGCCTTGCCAAAGTTCATCATCAATCTCAACAGTAATAGTTCCTGTGCTGTCTCGGAACTGGTATTTTTCATCACCGACCGCTTTCACGACATAACCTTTAAGCTGAACCTTACTGTCATCTTTCATGGCCAGTGCCTGTTTGACTGTGGTCGATTTAGCAAAAGCAGCCTGATTCACAGCAGTGTCGCTACTTGCTATCGTAGCCGTCGCGATAGAACCCATCAATGCAGCTGCCAAAACCGTATTTATCATCATTTTCATCGCAATTACCTCTTTAAAGTCTTGCCTTGTTTCGATGATGCTATTAAAACAGCCGAAGATGAATTGAATCTTAAGATTGCTTCATTTTCAAAATTAATTTAAGGGTACGACTCTCAAGACTTCTTCAAGCGTGGTCACACCTTCCAGAATCTTGCGTGCCCCGGCAATTCTGAGCGGCTCTACCCCTTCTTTTTTAGCCTGCTGACGCAGCTGGTTCAGGTTGGCATCGGCACCAATCAACTGTTTGGTGGTCAGACTCAATGGCATAAACTCATAAATCCCGATACGGCCTTTATAGCCGGTATGCCGGCATTCTTCGCAGCCCACCGCCTTAAAGACAAATTCCGGTCGCGGCAAAGGATAATCCGTAGCTAGATGCTGCCATTCCTGTTCATTCAGGAAGCTTTCCTGTTTGCAGTGCGGACACAGCTTACGTACCAGACGTTGAGCCAGAACACCCAAGATGGTTGCTGCCGTCAAAAATGGCTGTACGCCCAGATCATGCAGACGGGTCAGACTCGACGGCGCATCGTTGGTATGTAAAGTTGAGAGAACCAGGTGACCGGTCAATGCGGCCTGAATCGCCATATTGGCAGTGTCCTGATCACGGATCTCCCCGACCATGATAATGTCCGGATCTTGACGCATCAGTGCGCGCACGCCGTCAGCGAAGCCAAGATCGATACCATTATTGACCTGCATTTGGTTAAAGCTGGGTTCCAGCATCTCGATCGGGTCTTCAATGGTACAGACGTTGACCTGTTCAGTCGCCAGCTGCTTCAAGGTTGAATAAAGCGTAGTAGTTTTACCGGAACCGGTTGGGCCGGTCACCAGAATAATACCATGACTGTGACTGGTGAGATTATTCCAGTCATTGAGCAAATGGCCTTCAAAACCGAGTTGCTGGAAGCTTCTCACCAGCACTTCCGGATCGAAAATACGCATCACCAGTTTTTCACCAAAGGCGGTCGGCAAGGTCGACAGACGTAGTTCAGTTTCCTGTCCTTTAGGTGTCCGGGTTTTCAGGCGGCCATCCTGTGGCTTACGTTTTTCCGCCACGTTCATTCGGCCCAGAATCTTGATTCGGGAAATGACGGCGGTCAATGTATTGGCCGGCATATTGTAAATCGTATGCAGCACCCCATCAATCCGGAAACGGATCTTGCCGGTGTCTTTACGTGGTTCCATGTGAATATCACTGGCACCTTGTTCAAAGGCAAATTGCAGCACCCAGTCCACCAGTTTGACAATATGCTGGTCATTGGCATCCGGATTCTGGGAATCGCCCAATTGCAGCAAGGCTTCGACGCCCTTATTTTCCCGGTCATAGGCAGACGATTTTTGTGAACCACTGACTGCGCGACTGACTTGATAGTATTCAGTAATATAACGTTGTAACTGTTCTGGATTCAGTAATACCCGTTGTATTTTTTTCGGGGAAATATTCTGCTCGAGATTCGACACCCATTCGGTTTTATAAGGCTGATCCGTGGCGATCAGAACTTTGTCTGCCTGAATTTCTACTGCCAGAATACGGTTACGTAATGCATATTCTTGCGACATGACATGGGTCAATGCCTGTACATCAGCTTTAAGCGGATCAATGATATAGAACATCAATCCGGTTTTTTCTGCCAGCCATTGACATAAACGGTTCAGGGTCAGCGTTGTTTGAGGATGAGATTGATCGACCAGATTAAAATTGGCAATCCACTGTAAAGGGTGCCATTTTAATTGTTCACGTTGCCGATGAGTGGTTTGTACCAGCATTCGGTCGCGTTCACTGATTTTACCGTCTTTAAAGAGTTGGTCTAGACACCATGCCGTATCCATTTCAAAGTCAAATTTCATTATTATCAGTCCCCAAACTTGCCTCCACTATAACAAGTTTTTGCAGTTTTTCGCATGCTCCCGACCTATCGAATGTACGTTTCTATTTCAATCTCAAAAAGAAAGTAAAGAATGGATTTGATCACTACTGCAACATTTTTGATCTATGCAAACCTGATCTCATCACATATATTTTTAAATAATCAACTCTTAGCTTGCTGAGGTCACAGATGGATTTGACTGCGGTTCCCCTGCATGCGCATTCTTTTCATGAACTGCTCACGATACTCACCTCGGCATTGGGCTGCGGCCTATTGATTGGTCTGGAGCGGGAACGGCATAAACAACGTGAGCAGCAACCGAGTTTTGCCGGCTTACGTTCCTTTGCGATCTGTGCTTTATTGGGCGCACTGTGTTTCCTGTTTGGAATCGTGATTGCTGTAATAGGTGCTTTGATCGTGGGTGGCATGGTCATTTTATCCATAAAAAATCAGCCAGATGACCCGGGCATTACCACAGAGCTTGCATTTGTGATGACCTATTTTATTGGCGCCATGTGTTTGTGGAATATTTCTCTGGCAGCCGGTCTTTCCGTGCTCTTAACCGGTATTTTGATGGCCAAACATACCATGCACAATATTGCCGGAAAATGGATTAAAGAAGCCGAGTTCAGGGATGGACTGTTATTACTGGCCTTGATTTTGATTGGTCTACCGCTTACTCCTGACCGGCCTTTTTGGGGCGAAGTGCTTAATCCTTATCTTATTCTCAAATTACTGACCTTAATTTTAGTGGTACAAGCTCTGGCTCATATTGCGAAACGCTTTTTCTCGACTAAAAATGCCCTGATGCTGTCCTCCATCGCTTCCGGTTTTGTTTCCAGTACGGCGACCATCGCTCAGTTGGGCTTACAGGTCCGTAAAGGTGAAATGGATGCACGATCGAATGCCGGTGCCGCGCTGATGTCCTGTATCTCGACTATTGTGTTGCTATTGATTGTGATCGGGGGCGTATCCTGGAGCTGGCTTAAAATCCTGCTCTTGCCCTCTTTAGTTGCCGTAATCCTTCTGGCAGCCTGTGCATTTTTATTATTGCGCAATGCAAAACCTGCGCCGAGCATGGAATCGTCAGACAGCCAGATGTTCAGCTTAAAAGAAGCTGTGATTATTGCAGTCACATTAACATTGATTCAGGCTGGAGTTTACGGACTGGAGGTCTGGCTCGGGGATGCCGGCTTACTGGCCGGGACCTTGCTCGCCTCTTTATTCGAGATTCATGCCGCGATGGCCAGTGTCGTCGTTCAAGGCGATCCTTCAAATATGCGTCTGATTTATGCCCTGCTTTTAGGTCTGGGTGCTCATGCCTTGGCCAAGTCAGCCAATGCCGCTTTGACCGGTAGCTGGAAGTTTGCCCTTTATTTTGCACCTGTGCAGATTTTGCATATGGCAGTGTTGATTGGGGTTTTGTGGTGGATGGTCTTTTAATTATTAAATATTTCTAACTAATTAATTTTTATATTTTTACTAGGTTTTATTTCAATATTTTATAGCTATAGTGGGCTGACTTTACTTTTAAAAAACAATTGAATTAATATAATTTTTATAGGGTATTTATGAAATTTAAGGCTTTATCATTCGCAATTTTTAGTGCCTTCATGTTAAGTGCATGTGGTGGAGGTTCATCTTCTGGCACAGACAATGGAACAGGAACAGGAACAGGAACAGGAACAGGAACAGGAACAGGAACAGGAACAGGAACAGGAACAGGAACAGGAACAGGAAATACTACAATAAATGATTCTGAATGGTCTGCCTATGAACCCTCTTATGCTGATAATTCAGAAAATCTATTTAATAAAATAACTTTCACTGCTAAAGGCAATACACAATATCTACGTGTAGACTATTTGAGCGATTCAAACAATACAGAAAATTTTGATCCAAATGAATCTTATCTCCTTAACGACTATTTAACTGATGAAGGTTTCTACGAATTAGAATTAAATAAAGACCCTCAATTAGGCTACAAAATTGGATCACTTTTAAAAAATACTCCAACTGAAAAAATCTATATTCCATCCTCTAAAATTGGGCATACAGGTCTTCAATTAACTGAAAAATATGAGTTAGTCGATCTATCTGGCAAACCATTGGCTGAATACATAGATACATATACGTATCTGGTCTCTTCCGAACCTAAGCTAAATTATTATGGTAGCTTCCGACAACTCTATCTTTCTAAACTTAAAGACAAGAAATTTCCAAGTGGTTCACAATGTTTACGTGGTATCAGCCTGTCATCTACAAAAGATCATATCCTAATGTACAAACATCCATTAGATAGTTCAGATACATTTGACCCTGATAATTTTAGCGAAAATTATACTACTTCCACTTTTGGTGGTTATAAAACCTATATTTCAACCAAAAGTTATGAAAATGACTATACGAATGCTATAGCTTTCATCAACAACAAATACCGTCAGGGTGAGTATTATAAAGCTGGAACTTCTTACACATTAAATAAAGAAATCGAACTTGAACAAGCAAGATTAAATAAACTAAAAGCCAATAACTCTGGTACTCCAGAAGAAATTTTGGAACAGGAACTTATTATCAAAGCAATAAAAACAGAATGTACTGTATTTAACCCCACTGCGAGTAAAGAGATTGATAAATACCGTGTAATGTAATTCAACTAGGATTATTTTTTGGGGGGAGGAAATTTCTCCCCTCAAAATTTTAAATCTCGACAATCTGAATATATTGCGTATTTACTTTAAATTTCATATCTAAATCAGCAAACCTCATCCCATACACCCGTTCTTCATCTTCCTGATAAGCCGGTCTTGGATCTAGAGATAAAACCGCTTCCAGTTCCTGAACTGTTTGCACAGAAATTTTTCCATTTCCTAGTAATTGCTGCTTTTGCTGCTCCGCTTCATCGCTCCAGATGACGGTCTTACGTTGCGGTTCATCCTGCGCATAACCACTTTGTGCTTCAACAATGGCATCTGAATATTGAATATAAGGTTTGATATCGACAATCGGCGTGCCATCGAGCAAGTCACTCCCTGTTACATACACTCGAACATGTTTGCCGACCTTTCTCACTTCCTTGAATTTGACCACAGATAAACCAAGCGGTGATGGACGATACATGCTGCGCGTGGCAAACACGCCTATTTTCTTGTTACCGCCCAAACGCGGTGGACGCACTTGTGGACGAAACTGGCTGTTGTGCTGGTTTTTATTGTCATGAAATTGCCAGACCAGCCAAAGATGACTGAATTCTTCAATCCCCTCAAAGGCGAGCAGATCATTATAGGGCCCGACCATTTCAATATAGCTTTCGACCTGAACCAGATTCGGCTGACGAGGAATACCGAATTTTTCTTTATAGGGAGAGCGCATATAACCAATAATCGGCAGCGTCAGTTCAGTCATCATCACTTTTTTTGATAAGCTCAATTAAATATATTCAGTTTATCGAGAATGAATTTAGATTAGAATAGCAAGCTGTTCTAATTTGATAATTTATTGAGACCTTTAATGGCTGCTTTTAACGTCGAAAAGATTACTCACGTCCACCACTGGAATGATACTTTATTCTCTTTTAAAACGACTCGTGACACTGCTTTGCGTTTTAAAAACGGTCAGTTTGTAATGATCGGCCTTGAAGTCAATGGCAAGCCGTTAATGCGCGCATATTCAATTGCAAGCGCCAACTACGCAGAAGAGTTAGAATTTTTCTCAATTAAAGTGCCTGATGGTCCACTGACTTCGATTTTACAGAAAGTAAAAGTCGGCGATGACATTTTGGTTTCTAAAAAGCCAACAGGTACATTGGTACTTGATGACTTGAATCCAGGTAAAAATCTTTACCTGCTTTCTTCTGGTACTGGTCTTGCACCGTTCCTGTCGACTATTCGCGATCCTGAAACTTACGAGCGTTTTGAAAAGATTATCGTAGTTCACGGTACCCGTTTCATTTCAGAACTGGCTTATCAAGATTTGATCCTGAATGAAGTGCCAAATCATGAATTCTTCTCTGAACTCGGCGCGAAAGAAAAATTGGTATATTACCCAACCGTAACCCGTGAAGAATATCCAAACCAAGGTCGTGTTACGACTGCGATTGAAACCGGCGAACTGTTTGAAAAAATCGGTCTGCCACGTTTCAACCCGGAAACTGACCGTGCCATGTTATGTGGTAGCCCGGCATTCCTAGATGACGTTGCTGCGCTTCTTGACCAACACGGTCTGAAAGAATCTCCAAAAATGGGCGTTCTAGGTGACTACGTGATTGAACGTGCATTCGTAGAAAAATAAGATTTGCTAAACTAAAAAACCGGACTTTTAAGTCCGGTTTTTTATTGGAACCATCACTAAATAATTAACGATCGCGACCTTCCTGGTTTGCAGAACCTGAACAGCCTGCGCCACCTGCAATGATGAAACCCGTTTGCGCTTTACATGAACCAATCATACGGCCATGAGAGTCAAATGTAGTTACTGACGATGCACAGCCCGTCAATATAACAGTCACTACGAGTGCAATAAGTGCTGATAATTTCATGATATTCCCCTTTATTATTTACGGTTTTAAATTAATCTGATTTTGGCTTGGTGGCGTTGGTAATAGGCCCGTAGCAGCATCTGGCGTATTGTAATTCACACCTAAGGCATCGCCTGAACCACTACAATGTGCACTTGCGGTCGAAAGTAGGCCACGCGTCGCCATACATGAACCGATGATTTTTCCTGTTGCATCATAAGTCACGACTTTGGAACTACAAGCGGCTAGCCCCGATATTGCCAATATTGAAAAAATTTTAATTAAATTCACATTAACCCTCGCACGATGCAAAAAACTAAATTATTAAAATTTATGTATATTTTCTGAATTTCGCCAGAGATTCTAATTTAATTTGTTTATTTGTAAAGCTTTATTTTTCAAATATTATAAAAATGGAAATAAATAAAAAGCTGCCCTGCAGGACAGCTTTAAATATAAAAATTAGCTGGATTTATGTTTAAGTGATCTTTCTTCCAGAGACTGCTTAATCACTTGATAACCTGATGTGATGCCGAGTGTAGCGATAATTACAGCCACAATAATATCCGGCCAAAGACTGCCTGTACCAAATACGCCTACGGCTGCCAAGATGACCGCAAAGTTGCCAATTGCATCATTACGACTACAGAGCCAGACCGACCGCATATTGGAATCACCTTCACGAAAAGCATAAAGAATGGCTGCTGTAAAAACATTTGCCACTAGGGCCAGCACACCAATCAGGCCCATTGTCAGTGCTTCAGGTGGAATGCCTTGCAGATAGGCGTAAATCACTTTGCCAATAACCACCAGACCAAACAATGCCATGGTCATTCCCTTCACCAAAGCGACTGTTGCCCGCCAATACAGACTCGCACCGAGTACAGCCAAAGAAATTCCGTAATTGACCGCATCTCCAAAGAAATCTAGCGCGTCTGCCCACAAGGCCGATGAATGTGCATATGCACCACCGATCAGCTCCACTACAAATAAAGTGAAGTTCACCAGCAAGGCAATCCATAGCGCTGTTCTAAATTTGCTGTTGGGCTTGATGGGTGCCGGTTCAGGACTACAACTACAGGCCATATCATTCCCCCGATGATTTTTTATCTAAAATACGATAAATTGATTAGAAACTATGGACTAACTCCAAGGTCAAGCAGGAGGGCGATATGTCAGTTTATTTGATTTCAGAAATGGCTAAAAAAACTGGTCTAAGCACTGATACCCTACGTTTTTATGAGAAAAAAGGCTTTATTCAGCCGAATTTTCGAGCAAGTAATCAGTATCGTTATTATGGTGAAGACGCATTAAAAAGACTGCTTTTTATCAAGCGTTGCCGTGCCTTGGACATGTCATTAAAAGAGATTGAAACCCTGATTCAACTTGAACAAAATCCGGAGCAGGAGTGCTGTGCCGTCAACCAATTGATTGATCAGCATCTTTCGGATATTTCAAATAAAATTAAAGAATTACAAATATTTGAACGGCAACTGATCACACTGAGAGAAAGTTGCAATACCCCGACCACGATTGATCATTGCCAGATTTTAAAAACGCTTGAAAACCCTGAAAATGATTGAATGTTGAAGACATTTTATTGAGAGCTCCCTACTTAAAATAAAACCTTGTTTTACCTCCAAATCGCGTATTTCCGAGTGATTTACTAGGTTGAATCCAAATTCCAGATGATTAGAATAAAGCCGTACTTTTTATATGTCTTTCGATTTGATCATGAGCATTACCACTATTACCGAACTTCTCTCACCAGCTGGCTCACTCAAAAATATGCGCTACGCTTTTGCTTATGGTGCAGATGCAGTCTATGCCGGCCAGCCGCGCTATAGCCTGCGGGTTCGTAATAATGAATTTGACCATGACAATTTAGCGATTGGCATCAAAGAAGCGCACGAACTAGGCAAAAAATTCTATATGGTGGTCAATATCCAGCCACATAACTCCAAGCTGAAAAATTTTATTCGTGACTTGGAACCTGTGGTCGCGATGCAGCCAGATGCCCTGATCATGTCCGATCCAGGTCTGATCATGCTGGTGCGTGAACATTTTCCAGAGATAGATATTCACCTGTCGGTTCAGGCCAACGCCGTGAACTGGGCAACCGTGAAATTCTGGAAAAACATGGGGCTGACCCGTGTCATTCTGTCACGTGAACTGTCGATTGAAGAAATTGCAGAAATCAAACAGCAAGTGCCTGATATGGAGATTGAAGTATTCGTACATGGCGCATTGTGTATGGCCTACTCTGGCCGTTGCATGCTGTCTGGCTATATGAACAAACGTGATGCCAATCAGGGTGCCTGCACCAATGCCTGCCGCTGGGAATATAAAGTTCTGGATGCCAAGGAAGATGAAACCGGTGATGTCATTCCAGTAAAAAATCTGGATTCAGGCTGCTGCTCTAAAGATGCTGATGAACAGCACATGCAGATGCAGCACCAATTCAACGAGCCAGTGCTGTTACAGCGCAACGAAGAAGACATGTTTGCCGCAGAAGAAGATGAACATGGCACTTATTTCATGAATTCCAAAGATCTGCGTGCTGTTCAGCATGTAGAGCGCTTAACTAAAGTAGGTGTTCATTCACTGAAAATCGAAGGCCGTACCAAGTCTTATTTCTATTGTGCCCGTACTGCTCAAATTTACCGTAAAGCAATTGATGATGCGTTGGCTGGTAAACCTTTTGACCCGTCACTGATGACACAATTAGAAGGCTTAGCGAATCGTGGTTATACCGAAGGTTTTCTGCGCCGCCATGTGCATAGTGAATATCAGAATTATGAACATGGTTCCTCAAGTTTTGATCATCAAATTTTCTGCGGTGAAGTGCTGGAACGTAATGGCGATTACATCAAGATTGATGTGAAAAATCGCTTTGTGGTGGGTGACTCACTCGAACTGATGACGACTAAAGGCAATATCATCTTTACTTTAACCGAAATGAAAGACAAAAAAGGTAATCTGATCGAAGACGCCAAAGGTTCAGGTCATATTGTCGAGATTCCGGTTACGGCAGATGTCGATATGCGATATGCCCTGCTCATCCGTAATCTGCCAAGTTCGACTGCGGATATTTCGGCATCTTCACTGGCTTATCAGGCGAGTTAAATATGGCACTGCTGATTACCGACAAATGCATCAATTGCGATATGTGTTTACCGGAATGCCCGAATGACGCGATTTATGAAGGTGCAAAAGTTTATGAAATTGATGTAAACCGGTGTACGGAATGCGTCGGTTTTTATGAGCATCAGACCTGTGTGGATGTCTGTCCGATTGAATGCATTGTTCCACATCCGGAGTATCGGGAAACACAAGAACAATTACTGGAAAAATTTAAGGGTTTGAACTTATTTAAATCTTAAAAATGAAGCGATGGAATAAACATTGCTTTATGTAAAGACAACCTTGGGGAAAGTATAAAAATAAGGGTTGAAAACAAAAAGTGAGAGGCAAAGAACAGCTAAAAGTGTGTGGGGACACTTTTGGCTGATCCAATAATAAATATAAAAAAGGAACTCGGGTGTTAGCGTCCTAAGTTCCTATAAAGCGATAATAATGTATTTATAAGATATAGCACCTCGGTTTTGGGGAACCTTGGTGCTATTTTTTTATTGCCCCGAACGGATGATGTAATCAAAAGCAGACAATGATGCCTTCGCACCTTCACCGGTCGCGATGATGATCTGCTTGTAAGGCACGGTGGTACAGTCACCTGCCGCAAACACACCTTTCACATTGGTTTCGTTACGGTCGTTAATCACAATCTCGCCACGGTTGGTTAGCTCAACAGCTGTTTCTTTCAGGAAATCGGTGTTAGGCAACAAACCGATCTGCACGAAGATCCCTGCAAGTTCTACTGTATGCTCTTCATCCGTAGCACGGTCTTTGTATTTCAGACCCGTCACCTGTGAACCGTCACCAACCACTTCTGTAGATAAAGCATTTTTGATCACGGTGGTATTCGGCAAGCTGTTCAGCTTGTCTTGCAGCACCTGATCCGCACGCAGCTTGGTATCAAATTCCACCAAAGTTACATGCTCCACAATCCCCGCCAGGTCAATCGCGGCTTCAACACCCGAGTTACCACCGCCAATCACAGCGACGCGTTTGCCTTTGAACAGTGGACCGTCACAGTGCGGGCAGTATGCCACACCACGGGTTTTGTATTCCTGCTCACCCGGAACATTCATCTCTCTCCAGCGTGCACCAGTCGACAGAATCACGGTTTTCGATTCCAGTTTGGCACCATTCTCTAACGTGACTTCCACCAGACCATTGGCCGTTTCATCTGCACCTTTGATGTTAGAGACACGTTGCAGGTTCATGATGTCGACACCATATTCACGCACGTGGGCTTCCATCTCGGCAGCAAATTTAGGACCTTGGGTCTTCTGTACAGACGTAAAGTTTTCAATGTCCATGGTATCCATGACCTGACCGCCCATGCGTTCAGCCACGATCCCGGTTTTAATGCCTTTACGTGCTGCATAGATCGCAGAAGTATTCCCTGCAGGACCACCACCGATCACCAGGACATCAAAGGCATCTTTGGCATTCAGCTTTTCCGCATCTTTGGTAGCGGCATTGCTGTCCAACTTGGCAATGATTTCTTCCAGCGTCATACGACCCTGACCTATATGCTGGTTGTCCTGGAACACCATCGGAACCGCCATGATTTTGCGTTCTTCTACTTCTTCCTGGAAGAAAGCCCCATCAATCATGGTCGCTGTAGTGCCTGGGTTATAGATGGCGATCAGGTTAAGTGCCTGAACCACATCCGGACAGTTATGGCAGCTTAACGATACGAACACGTCAAAGTTAGATTGAACACCCAGGCTCTTGATATTCGCCAAAACTTCATCAGAGACTTTTGGTGCATAACCTGAAGTTTGCAGCAATGCCAGAATCAGCGAAGTGAATTCATGGCCCATTGGCAAGCCTGCAAAGAATACACGCGGTTCTTCACCAGCTTTTGCAATACCAAAGCTTGGCGCACGTGCATTGTTCCCGTCAAAGCGTGCAGTCACCAGGTTAGACAGAGCAGCAACCTCGGACACCAGTTCTTGGATTTTGGCTGATTTGTCAGAACTATCCAGAGTGGCGACCAGTTCAATTGGGCCTTCCAGGCGTTCTAATAGGGTTTTAAGTTGAGCTGAAGTATTTTGGTCTAACATTGCTAACGTCTCCAAAGGAGTAAATGTTTATTTGATAACAGGATATTAAATGAATTGAATAAATAGGTAAAACAGTTTGTTTTTATTTTATTGATCGTTATTTTAGATTATTAATCCAGTTATAGACTTTATGCTGCCTTGTTTTTATTTTTGGGCTATATAGAGCAAGTTGAATAGGTTGTCTTAAAAATAGCGTTGAAATTCCATCAAAAAATGCTCCCTATTCAGGTAATGCCAGGCCAGTCAGTTAAGCAATTGACTGGCATTTTTTTTAAATTCAAGATTATATTTGATAGGTAGCAAAGTCATCCGCAACTGTTTGAGGCAGAACTACATTAAAAAATGATTGTTTTTGCGACAAATTTACTAAGGGATAGTGGCTGACGAGTTTTGCGGATGACAAATGCTTTTGGTTACTTTGGGCGAAACCAAAGTAACAAGTGATATTGCAAGTATTTGATTTAAAAAGTTAAGACTCTTTCATAAACGACTGAAAAGCTAAAGAGTCTATTTCTAAATTCCTTAACTGATCAGCATTACCCTATTCAGGAGCATTTTGGGAAATTAATGAATCCGCTGTTCGATACGCAGAGAACGACCCTTGATTGAGTTGGCCAAGAAAAACAAGATTAGGCTAAGTAGTGCCGATAAAATAGCAACACCAATAATAACCAGATTCGTGATCTGACTTAACTGATCCGCCTGTTGTACCTGCGTATTTACACTCTTGGCGACTGGTGTCATGGCTTGACCATAGACCTGTTGCTGCATGGTCCAAATTTGTTCAGGCTTGAAACCATATTGTTCAAATTTAGGATCCTGTTTTTCTGCTTCAACCAAATTTAAAACATAAGGTTTTGCGGCAGATAAATCTTGAGGCTTATGCAGCAATGCCGTTTGCGCCAGTAAATAAGATTTCACCGGTGCTGCAATCTCTGAATCAGCCAGATAACGGGCGATTTCACTGTCATTGATATTGCTGTCGTAATACACTACTTGCTGATAAGCATCATCCCGATCATTACGTAGATCATGCTGCCAGTAAGTCAATCCTGACCAGATCACGATAAAAGCAATCAGCCAGGCGACAAATTTCAACACAAAAGACTGAAAGCGCACATAAAAGAAACGCAACTTTTTCAGTAAGCCAATCACAAAAAATGCACCGATGAAAGAGGCAAAAATTTTAATAATCAGCCAGCCAAACCAGCTCAGCAAACTAAAAAAATAATCTGGACTATCACCAATGCTGGCCAGTGTGGCATCTACACTGACCGGCAAATGCAATTGCTGTACTTGGGTACTTAGGCCAAAAAAACCATAGACCAGTTCCTGCTGGAAAAATAGACTGATCAGTGAGGCTATAAATACGGTAGAGGTGGTCAAACCCAATAGCATCAAATTGCGTTGACGTTTCTTGAGTGCAACTACCCCCTGCTTGATGTCCTGAGGCTTAACGGCGTATTCATCTAAGGGCGGCAATCTCTACTCCTTCTTTCAGATTTTGGCCCTACCTGATTTAGTTGGGCTTGGATCCACTGGTACTTGATTCAATCACCAAATGATTCAGATTATCCTGCAGAGCTTTTAAACGCACGGTTGCTTCTGTGCGTTTTTGTACACCTTCTTTCTGAATCTGAATCACATCGTTTACAGTTTTAATGAGGGTGTTTTGCACATGTTCAAGCGTTTCGATGTCAATCACCGAACGCTGGTTGGCTTTAGCCGTATCGACCGAGTTCTGATGTAACAGGTCAGCATTACGGCGTAGCAGCTCATTGGTGGCATCATCAATAGTATTGGCCAGCTGTACACTGTTCTTCTGTTCGCTCAATGAAATTGCGAGACTGATCTGATTTTTCCACGCCGGTAAAGTAATGTTTTTGATCGCATAGAACTTGTCAACCAGCATCAGGTTATTCGACTGGATAATCCGGATCATTGGCAAGGTCTGCATCGCAGATTGCTGCAGTACCTGTAAATCACTGACACGTTTTTCCAGATTATTGGCCAGATGGTTCAGGTCATAAATTTTCTGGGTGGTGCTCTGATCTTGCGGCAAGGCGGTTAAAGCGGAAATTTCCTGTTGCAGCTCCTGTTCGCGTAAACGTCCTGCGGCGATATGTACCCCGAGCTGTTTATATTCATCCTGTACCCCGTCAAACATTTTATCCAGGGTATCAACACGTGCTTTCAAACCGGATTGCGAGGTTTCAATCTCTTTCACCAGTACATCTAACTGCTCTTTAGTAGTATTGAAATGCGCATCAAAGTTATCTTTCGCACCTTTGAATTTGCTAATGATATTGCCAAAAAAACCCGAACTTTTCTTTTTATTGAGAATGCTGCTGGTATTCAGCTGCTGAGCCACCTGTAGCACCTGATTCAGTTTTTGTCCTGTCGCATCCAGATCTCTATTTTGCACCAGATTCAGCAATTCATCGGTATAGGTCGAAGTTTTGGTCGCAATATTTTTACCATACTCAGCCACGCTGTTATGACTCATGTTCTGCAACTCTTTACGTGCAGCCAGCACCTCCTGAAAGTCAGCAGGCTGCAAGCCCAGTTCTTTCAGGTCCATTTGCTGGAATTTTTGTTCGACCAGTTCATTCGAGCTTTCAACAGGTAAATTTACTAAATCAGACTTGGTCATAGTTCACCTTATATTGTTATGTTTTCGAGGGCTTCTCGAGGGATTTTTTTAACGTTTTAATCAGACTCTCACGGCTATTATCAAGTTTTTCCAGATCACTTGTCGAGTGTTTCGTCTGGCTTTGTTTGACATGATATTGCCAAGCCGGAATCAAGACCTGCTGTGCTTCCTTAAAGCGATCCAACAAACTAAAGGAAAGCTGCTGCGAAAGCTGCATCTGGGTAATGGCGATGTCATTACTGCTTTGCAAGGTACGTAAGGTATTAATTTTCTTGGAGAGGCGTTCTGAAAAATTATCCAGTGGATGCTGATTTTTGACGAATAGCGGATATTCAGATAAAAACTCATCTGCTGCGACAATGTGCTTAGCCATCTGTTCGCGCAAACCCAAAAGCTGCTGAAAACGCGACTGCGATTTCTGAATTTCAATCTGTAATTTACGGCTTAGGTGGTCGGCCTGATCCAGCAAACGGTCCAGTCGTTGATAATATTCCACCTGACTTGAGCCATAATCCAGATCGATGCCCAGCCATTTCTGTAGAGCATTAAATTTACGTTTTTTCAGATATTTTTTAGATTCTGCCAAGGCATGAATCAATTGCTCAATGGTCTGGCTTAACTGTTGGGTCAAGTGCGGATCTACACCATTCAGTAGAACGGACTGTGCCTGAATCAGAGCATCTGCATAATGATTCAGCCCATATTGATTATCCAGTACAGGCACAAGCTCATTACGCTTAATCGCCAGAATTTCCTCACGATCAAGCATCATGTCAGTCAAGGCAGGTAGAGCTTCAAAGCGCGACATGGTTGAGGCGATATCCTTTAAAAAAGTGAAACAAAGAAGTCTAGAACATCTTCGAATGTAGCAAAAAAACAGACCGCGTTGTGTATATTTATCCAGAAATTCGTTACATCACTTTAACTAAATCCATGTTTTATCTTTATTTTAATTATGATTTTGGCAATATGATTCAATTGCAGAGATAAATGACTACATTGCATTTTGAGAATTATTTAACTTTAAGCATTTAGAACTTTAAAATGTATTCAATCTGATCTAAATGCTTACAACATCAGGTTTTACTTAAAATCCATATACAAAAAAAGCCATATTGCTATGGCTTTCAAGGATGATCCAACGCTGGCTTAAAGATAATCCCCTTCGCTCTCCGGCTGAAACAGCACTTTTTCAATGGTCACTTTCATGGTATTACCATCCGGTTGTGGCCATTCAATGGTTTGACCTTCTGCTAAGCCCAAAATGGCTGCACCTATCGGTGCGATGACATTGACCTGCCCCTTTTCACCTTTAAATTCGTGTGGGTAAACCAGTGTCACCTCAACAGCTTCCGTAGAAGGTGCAATGGTCAACAACACACGGGAATGCATGGTCACGATATTGCTTGCGATCGCTTGCGGCTCGACCACTTCGGCACGTGCCAATTCATCCTCTAAGCGGATCATGGTTTCGCTCAGCTTGCTCTGATTCTCCAGCATCGTTTCCAGACGATGTAAATCTTGCTCAGATAAAATAATGTTGGGTTTAGTCATCCTTATTACCTTGTTTAATGCATAAATGAAAAATTAATCAATCAACCGCCAGCAGCATTTTTAAATACAGGATTTACCCATATTCAAATGATACCGATCCATATAACGTTTAAATAAAAAGAATGATGTCATTCACGGCGCTTATATCAGCACCACCTTACAGTAACATGGGATTCACTCAAGCGCTTCATCTACCATGATCTTCAGCTCAATAACCTATTATTTTTAAAGTGTCAGGTTCTGAAAATAATTCCTGTAAATAATTTCAAGCAAAGCATGCAACGAATGCATTCATTCTTTTAAAGCATTTAAAAATACAAATAGTTGATAAAAGACTTTAAGCCAGATTGAGAAAAACTCAATATGATTTTATTGATAGACTCAATCTCTTACGGCATGGAAATTGATCTATATAAGCCCGATCAAGTCTAAACATCTTTTACATCGTTATTTTTACAGCTATAAAAAAAGCTCCCGGTTGGGAGCTCCTTTCCGTTTATAAGCGATTATGCATAAACTGGGAATTTAGCACATACCGCTGCAACTTTCTCTTTCACCGCGTTGATAACAGCTTCATCGCCTTTAGCATCTAGGATATCAGCGATCCAGCCTGCAAGTTCACGTACTTCAGCTTCGCCAAAACCACGCGTTGTTACTGCAGGTGTACCGATACGGATACCTGAAGTCACGAACGGAGAACGTGGATCGTTTGGTACAGAGTTTTTGTTCACAGTAATGTGAGCAGCACCTAACCAAGCATCAGCTTCTTTACCTGTAATGTCTTGTTTGATTAAAGACAACAAGAACAAGTGGTTTTCAGTACCACCAGAAACTACATCATAACCACGAGCGATTAATACTTCAGCCATTGCTTTCGCATTAACAACGACTTGTTGTTGATACGCTTTATATTCAGGTGCCATTGCTTCTTTGAAGCAGATTGCTTTCGCAGCAATCGCGTGAACCAAAGGACCACCCTGGTTGCCTGGGAATACAGCTGACTGTAATTTTTTCTCGATTTCTTCGTTTGCTTTCGCAAGGATTAAACCAGAACGTGGACCACGAAGTGTTTTGTGAGTCGTAGTCGTAGTTACGTCAGCAATTTGCACCGGGCTTGGGTAAACGCCAGCAGCAACCAGACCTGCAACGTGAGCCATATCAACAAACAGATAAGCACCTACTTTGTCCGCGATTTCGCGGAAACGCTGCCAGTCAACGATTTGGCTGTATGCAGAGAAACCAGCAACGATCATACGTGGCTTGTGCTCAAGCGCTAAACGCTCAACTTCTTCGTAATCGATCTCGCCAGTTTCAGGGTTTAAACCGTACTGAATCGCATTATATGTTTTACCAGAGAAGCTTACTTTTGCACCGTGAGTCAAGTGACCACCGTGAGCAAGGCTCATACCCAGAACTGTATCGCCCGGGTTAAGAAGCGCTAAGTAAACTGCTGAGTTTGCTTGTGAACCAGCATGTGGCTGAACGTTAGCATAATCAGCACCAAAGAGTTCTTTAGCACGGTCAATCGCCAATTGTTCGATAACGTCTACATACTCGCAACCGCCATAGTAGCGTTTACCTGGGTAGCCTTCCGCATATTTGTTAGTAAGTTTTGAACCTTGAGCTTCCATAACTGCTGGTGAGCAGTAGTTTTCAGAAGCGATTAGCTCAATATGAGCTTCTTGACGAGCATCTTCATTCGAGATTGCTTGAGCTAATTCTGGATCAAATTCAGCGATAGAGATATTGGCAAACATTAGCGAGGTCCTATTGATTTAGGGCTTTTAAGCCGTGCTAAGATTGGCGCGTATTGTAGCATGAAGTTTTAAATTTTCGATCATGAACTTTATTCAGTTTGCAATAAAAATGGCTCATGTCTAAAAAAACATGAGCCATTCAGATAAAAATAAGTTATTGAATTGGCATTAGAGATTTTACATCTGAAATAATATTAGGAATATTCAGTGCATAGACGCTACCATGATCCCATTTAGTCGCATTTGACTCATCCGTAATATAACGTACTGAAGTTTGTTTCTGATTGGCGAGTGCAACTAAAACATCTGTTGCTGCTTTGGGAACGGTACTATCTGCTGAACCCTGATAAATAATCACTGGCGTAGAAACTTTAACAAGTAAAGGCTGAGAATCTTTTTCCAAGAAGCTCTTTACGACTGGAATATTCATAAAGTTAGTTTGAGTACGAGGATAATTATTTACTGAGTTATTATTTGATTGTGCATAAGCATACATTGCAGTACCAAATTTCTGGCCTAATACATCATAGCAATCAGTTTCTGCATTTTTCGCGATTTCGTCGGTTGGTGTTTTAAAAATCTGACTATATTGCAAATTTGGGTTCGGGTTACGCAAACCGGCAACAATCAATGCAGTAAAGGTATCTAAAGATGCTAAAGTTCCAATTTTTTTATCCAGATTTGTTTCTTGTCCCGCCTGTTGTTCACCTCCTGTCAAAATCAGATTGAAATTTGAAGCCGGTGCTAAAGCTACCGTACCTTTATAGGTCATCTTAGAAGCACGTGCTGCATATTGCGCAGCGCCTAAAGCTGCCTGGCCACCTTGAGAATGCCCTACTGCCACCCATTGATTGGATGCTTGTGAACCTAAATAATTTCGTGCAGCTACGACTGCATCAGTAATAGAATAAGCTTCACTTTTCAAATTCAAGAAAGGATGAAGTTCTTTTCCACTCGGCTCTCCCAAACCTTCATAGTCAGGTGCCACTACAATATAGCCAGCTTGGAGAAACCCGCCAATCATGGCTTTGATATAATCATTCAGCGCTTTTCGACTCGGCGCACACTGATCAGCTACACCGGTAGTTCCATGTGCCCATGCCACAATTGGCCAGCCTGTAGCTGGAGGCGTTCCCTCGGGTGTGAAAACTAATGCAGTAGCTTGTGTTTCCTTACCATTAATTCCTAACATCTTATAAGTCATGATCACACTTTCGTCAGCGATCCCGGAGAAATCCGTTTGAGTATAGGCTACAGGTGTTGCCACGACTGGATTATCGATATTATTTACTGGAATGGCAGGCTTGGACTCATAAAAACGATCATTATCACTATCATCGTTACAAGCAGTTAAGGCTACACTTAATGTGAGAAGAGCACAGGTCAATACTTGACGTTTCATCGATCTTATCCTTATCTTATTTATTATCATCTCTAATGAGTTTTTCTGGTTTTATCTTTAACAAACGATAAAACTACATGTAATTTCCCAATTTATCTAAACAATATCAAGAAAAGAATGCGTTATTTTTTCTATTAAATTCGCGCCAGTTTAGATTTATTATGAAATCAGCCAACTTAAGAATAGAGAATTTCCTATTCCCCGAACTATCAAATAGTCGTCATACGTTAAAAAGCCTGCAATTAATACAGAAATAAAGCAATTCAATTGTCAGTTGCAAAATAATAATGTTAGATTTTACTCTCCTCTCTTTTCAGGCACATTTCCGACATGCAGGCCATTATTCTTGATACCGAAACGCATACTTTAAATGGCCAACCCATCGAAATTGCTTATGCGCCTGTCGAAATTGTAGAGCATAAAATCAGTCTGGATAAAAGCCGCCTGTTTGATCAGCTCTACTCATGTGACGAAGCTATTTCTTTTGCTGCCATGGCCGTGCATCATATTCTGGAATCGGATCTGGAAGGTCAGCCGCATTACAGTACCTTTCGCCTGCCTGATGAAACCGTCTACATGATCGGCCATAATATTGATTATGACGTCCGTGCCATCGAAAAATGTGGTGTAGATACTTCAAAAATCAAGGCGATTTGTACACTGGCTTTAGCACGTCGGGTCTGGCCAGATGCGGAAGCACACAATATTTCTGCCCTGATTTATATGATCACCAAAGGCAGCGAAAGAGCGCGTGAAATGATCCGTAAAGCGCATCGTGCCGATATGGATATTATTTTAACTGCCAATATTTTGATGCATATTGTGCATCATTTAAAAATCAACAGTATGCAGGAATTATTCGACGCTTCTGAAGATGCCCGAATTCCACGTACGATTAATTTTGGTAAACATCGCGGCACCGCTATTGCAGAACTACCTGCTGACTATGTTCAATGGTTGTTGCGTCAGGATGAACTGGATCCTTATTTACGTAAGGCCCTTGAAAATACGGCGATCACGACATTATAGGTTTTATCAAAACAAACCTCAGTATTTTAATAAATACTTCATATTAATGTAATTTTCACAGACTATGCTCTAGCTGAATTTAAGCAACCATCTATTCAGCTATGATGCATTTTTATAAAACTCAACGTGGGATCGAGGTGCTACAGGATCGCTCCATCCCACTGACCGCACGCCAACGCCGCTTATTGGTTCTGATCGGCAGCCAGGATTTCAACTTATTAAATGATGGCTTAAAACAACAGCTTGCTCCTGCCGAACTCTTAGATCAGCTTTATGCCATGGATTTAATTATTCCAGCTGAAACGGGCGAGGTAGCCATCAGTCAAAAGCAGGCTGATGCAAGAACAGATACAAAAGTTGACCTGGCACACTCCGAGATTCACCGTTCGTTAGACTCATCGATAGCAGCGGATTCTGCGACAAAAGATCTCAACCCCGAGATGGAGCCCATAAAAATACTGCAGAACACTCCATTTGCTGAAACGGATTCAAGCCATGAACAAAAGCTGCCTGAACTCAAACTCATGTCTTTTGAAGATCTTAAATATATGATGATGGAAAGCTTACAAAAATATTGTGGCTTGATGGCCAAGCAGCAAATTCACCATATTTTACGGGCACCGGATGTGCGCAGTTTGAAACTTTGTCAAATGCAATGGATCACATCACTTCAGGAAAGTCGCATTGCTCCTCAAGAATTGAATCACATTCTGAAGCAGATTAATTTTGCTTTAGATCAATTGCAGTAAAATGAAGCGCCTGAATAAGAATATCTTAGTCTTTTAAACTCTTAAATAAGCGAGTTTAACAATGAGGCAGCTTTAATTATTCAAGATAACTAATTGGTTATTTGATATATTTATATTTAAGCAAAATTTAAAGCTCGAAATATCCGACTTAAGCGTGATAGAAAAAGAATTACAATCCCGCCATATAGGTGAGCATAGACATCCGATTGGATCATGTATATGTCACATTATTTAGAATTGGATGCGTTCGATAATCCCATGCAACTGAGTAAAATTGGCAACTGGGTGATCACCTTTTTAAGTCCGGTTGAAGAACTGCAATTTGTGCAACTGGCGATCACCTATGTACTTCCCCGCCAGATCAGTAACAGCTTGCAACCGCGCCGTGTATTGATTCAAAAAAGTCCCATTGAGCATCATTGGCTGATTCAGGCCATTGAATGTTTTGACAGCACGACTCGTCAGGAAATTTCTTTAAGTCCTGAGCATACAACCGCACAGCAAACTTTAGCGCAGATTCTAAAAGAATTTGAAAAGTATGATGTGAATGTGCAGCTTAAACAGATTTAATTACTTGTCCATTCTATTGATTTTTATAAAAATTGGATATTTTTCAGCTAATTAAGACTCATTACTACATTGTCCTCTCTTAGATATTGAATCAGCTTATGGTTATAGCTGCATACATTAGTATCCAAACTAGCAAATACCAAAGTATAAAAAACTCACCTAAATGGTGAGTTTTTAGCTGCTGAATCGGTGATTTCGGATAAATAAGTTCAATTTTTTTCTACCTATCTGAAGTTCACTGATTAAATTATTCGACAACGCGATAAATATTTGAAGATTGCTGACTTTCAAACAACAACTCAATGCTCGGCAGAATCGTTTCACCATCTACCACGATATGTTCAATTTTCTTGACCAGCTCAGCTGCATGATGAATGTTGTGCTCTGCAAAGGAACGCAGCATCGCTTTCGCTTCAGTCACTTGACTAAATTGATCTTTTACCTTGATATCAATCATTTTTGACATTTTTCCTTCCTCTCTCATTATCCAATTTGCAGTTTTTTATACCATAATTAGCCAAGCGATTAGTCTTCAAGATGTTAGCGAATTTGGCAGTGTAAACTTTTTTATCTGGATGGATTATAAGAAAAAGAATATTAAACTGAATGAATTGCGCAGACATTAAAAAAGCTCGCATTTCTGCGAGCTCTGTGTTGGATGGCTAGTGCTAGATTTATTGTCTGGTGATAAACATCAAACTCAACTAACTGTCATTGATCCGTCCAACTTATCGGTAGCGTCTTATTGGTTTTACGACCTACCATGAGTTCAATATAGCAGTATTTTTTTAACCGACAATACTCTTTTACACTTCTAAAAGAAGACTTATACAAGATTTTAATTGTCATTTTTTTAAAGCAGATTAGAATATTTCTGGCTTGTCTTACGAAGAATTTTGCATTCATATCGTCTTTATTTAATTCATTGATTTCTAGAAAAATACCTTATTAAGGCATACAACTTCCGGTTAAATAGCGGCTCATCTCGTTCATAACATCAATAAGCGCTTCAAAATTTAAACTGGAATATGATTTTTTATAAAAAATACTTCCGGGAAAGTAGCAATATTCAAAGAAACTACTGTCATAGAATCTATACTACTAATTTTCAAAAGGTTATCTTTAAAAAATTAACGACAATTTAATCTCCCATTAAGTTCAATTAACCATATTTTTGTCTGAGTACTTCATCATTTGGATGGACAGATCGAAATTATTGAATAGATTTTCTGAACGTTAAATACCATATTTTTATTTGTAGCATAATCAAATATTCAGAACCTTACTCAGCTTTTCAAAGCTACCCTATTTACAGCCAAGCGATCTATAAACTCTAAATTTGATCGAAATAAAAACTCCCACTTAATGGAAATTTAATTTTATAGCAACCTTAAACATTGAATATAAATGCAATACAATGCTCATAAATACATCGAGATATATATAACTTTTTATGTCAGCTAATAATTTTAGGAAACACCTTGATCTCAATTTAAGGCAGTTAATACTTTTATTAGCTATTTTCAGTGTGTCTAGCCTTTTTATTATTTCTCTCATTATTAGCTATCAGATCGTAAAAAATCAGTTAATCGACAATTCTCTTGCCTTAAATGCTGACCATGCCCATAAAATTGCATTAAGTACAGACAACCATTTTAGAAATATGCTTCTTGAACTGGACTATAGTGCCAAAATATTAAGTCAAGACTTTAACAACAATGAACTTAGAGAAGCCGAGGTCAATAAATTAAAATATCAGTCTGAACACTATAACAGTGTCGTGATCAGTGATACCCAAGGCAGACTAATAAACTTTTCGCCTAATATTTTGCATATTGATAAAAGCAAAATACAACATACTCAAGGGATTATTGACTCTCTCCATAAAAAATCGACTTATATATCTTCACCCTATTTTTCTGTACAAAAAAATATGATCGTGTTTATTTCTCAACCTATTTTTGACAAGTCAAATCACTATCAGGGCTTCATCGGTGCAGCGATTTATTTAAAAGAAAAAAATGTAATTAATCAGCTTCTAACCACTTATAAAAATTATAAGAATAGTTATATGTATGTGATTAACAATGAAAATAAAATTATTTTTCATCCGGATCGTGAAAGAATTGGGCAATGGGCCAGCAATAATACTGGTCTGAAATATATGCATGCGCATAAAAATGGTCAAATTCGTTTAATCAACAGCCAGGGCGTTGATAATCTGGCAGGTTTTTCTCATATTCCGACTTCAAACTGGATCGTGGTTTCCCAGCAACCTACCCATGATTTACTTAAACAGGCAAATTCTATCCTTTATAAATTAGCCGCAGGATTCTTTTTATTTTATCTGCTTGTTTTTTATATTGTATGGCGGCTGTCTGATTCTATCTCGGCCCCGTTGAACCAACTGGCAGATATGGCGAGTTTACTGAATCAGGCAGAAATTGGCTCAAAAATTAAGAATATCCAGCCCTGGTACTATGAGGTCACAAAATTCAAGTTAGCTCTACTGCTTAGTGTTCGCAAATTTTCACAACAAATGAGCAAAATGGATCATCATATTAATACAGATCCTTTAACCGGCTTGATGAATCGTCGTGGTTTGAATTATGTCATGACTCAAAACATGAAAATGAACATCCCTTTTTCAGTGCTTCTGATGGATGTGGATCATTTTAAAAACATTAATGACAATTACGGTCATGATCAAGGTGATGTTGTCTTAAAGCATATTGCCAAGACGATGCAGCAAAAATTTCGTAAAGATGATATTTGCTGCCGCTACGGTGGTGAAGAATTTATCATTATTATACCGAATAGCAATCTTACTGAAGTGTATGAAAGTGCAGAAAGGTTTAGAAAAGAGATTGCAGGGAAAGAGATTCAGGACATAGGTCACATTAGCATTTCGATTGGTATTGCTTCTTGGCCAGACAGTTCTAAAAATATTCTAGACGTTTTGAAAATTGCCGATAACAATCTTTATCGGGCGAAAGATGATGGCCGCAACTGTGTGCGTTACTAATTTGATTTATTTTTCAGTTTTATAGCTTAAATAAATGGTGCGCTCAGCGGGACTCGAACCCACGCCACAGGCTTCGGAGACCTGTACTCTATCCAGTTGAGCTATGAGCGCATCTTTTTTGGATCGCGCACATCATAACAAAAAAAAGCATAAGGTAAAGCAACTATCTCTAACTTCATCATTTTTATGCTTAAGCTTTATACAATGTTCCAAAACAGCAACACAGAATTGCGTGTGAATCACTTGGCTTATTTTGCGAGATCACTCACAATATCTCAACTTTTCACCATTTGAGATATTCATGACTGATGCACTGATCTTAAGGGATGTGTCAAAGACCTATCGCAATGGCTTTCAGGCATTGAAAGGAATTAACTTAAATGTACCAGAAGGTGAATTTTATGCGCTATTGGGTCCTAATGGCGCAGGAAAATCTACTACCATCGGTATTATCAGCTCATTAACAAAAAAAACCTCCGGTACAGTCGAAATTTTTGGTCATAATCTGGATACCCACCCCTCTCAGGCCAAACAGTGCCTAGGCGTAGTGCCTCAGGAATTCAACTTTGCCCAGTTTGAAAAAACCTTTGATATTTTGGTGACTCAGGCAGGCTATTACGGCATTCCTAAAAAAATTGCACAGGAACGGGCGGAGCTTTATCTGACCAAACTGGGTTTATGGGAAAAGCGTGCCACTCAGGCCCGCATGTTATCGGGCGGGATGAAACGTCGCCTGATGATCGCGCGTGCCATGATGCACGAACCGAAACTGCTGATTCTGGATGAACCGACGGCTGGTGTTGATATCGAGTTGCGTCGTTCGATGTGGGAATTTTTGAACGAGATGAATGAAAAAGGCACTTCCATCATTCTGACCACGCATTATCTAGAAGAAGCGGAAATGCTGTGTCGCCGTATTGCGATTATTGATCGCGGTGTGATTAAAGAAGACACCACCATGAAAAGCTTCCTGAGTCAGCTCAATGAAGAATCGTTTATTTTTGATCTGGCCGAACCGATTGAACCTTTGCATCTGGATATCATCGGCGTGCGTTTTAACCTGATCGATCCGATGACTTTAGAAATCACCATGGACAAGGCACATACCATGAATGATCTGTTCCAATTGCTGGAATCACAGAATATTCAGGTACGCAGTATGCGCAATAAATCCAATCGTCTGGAAGAACTTTTTGTGAAAATGGTCGAGAAAAATCTGGATGGAGCTGCGCAATGAACATTAATCAACTCAGCGTAGCTTTATATACCATTATCTATAAAGAAGTCCGTCGCTTTATGCGCATCTGGCCACAGACCCTGTTGCCACCTGCAATTACCATGAGCCTGTACTTTGTGATCTTCGGTAATCTGGTCGGTTCACGCATTGGAGAAATGGGCGGCTATAGTTATATGGAGTTCATTGTGCCCGGTCTGATTATGATGGCCGTGATCACCAATAGCTATGCCAACGTCTCGTCTAGCTTCTTCAGCTCAAAATTCCAGAAAAGTATTGAAGAACTGATCATGAGTCCGGTACCGATGCATGCCATTTTATGGGGTCATGTATTGGGCGGTGTGATTCGTGGGATACTGGTTGCGATCATTGTCAGTGCAGTGAGCTTATTTTTTGCCGATTTATACATCACCAACTGGTTTGTGACTATATATACAGTCTTGATTACTTCCCTGCTGTTTTCCTTGGGTGGTTTTATCAATGCCGTCTATGCCAAATCTTTCGATGATATCTCGATCATCCCGACTTTTGTGTTAACGCCACTGACCTATTTGGGTGGTGTATTTTATGCTATTTCGAGCTTAAGCCCATTCTGGCAAAATTTATCTTTAATTAATCCTGTCGTGTATATGGTGAATGCTTTCCGCTATGGCATTTTAGGACATAGCGATGTCAATGTCGCCATTTCACTGACAGTAATTACCTTATGTTGTGCCGTGCTGTATGCAGTGGCCTATCATTTACTCTCCCGTGGTTCAGGAATGCGTGAATAATGAGTGTAGAACAATCTCTCCTTGGTAAAGACACCAATTACCCGACAGAATATCATCCTGATGTTCTGTTTCCGATTTCACGCGCGCCTGCCCGTGAACAATACGCACATGTCGAAGCGATTCAGCAAGGTGCAGACTGGTGGCATGTGTTTGAAATTTCCTGGTTAAATCCAGCAGGTGTGCCACAAGTCGCCATTGGCCGCATTAGCTTGCCAGCGTCCTCACCGAATCTGATCGAATCTAAATCTTTGAAGCTGTATTTCAATAGCCTGAATTTTGCCAAGTTTGCATCTAAAGAGGCCTTTATCGCGACCGCAGAAAAAGATTTATCTACTGCGGCTGAAGCTAAAGTTAAACTGCAACTGTTTCAGGTTGATGAGTTAGAGATCAGCAAGCCTGAAGGCATCTGTATTGATGAGCTGACACCTGAGCGCCTAGAAAATCATCCAGATGCCAGTTTATTGGCTTTGGATTCGGATGATGCAGCAGAAGGTGAAATCCAGCTGTATTCACATTTACTCAGAAGTAACTGCCCAGTCACTGGCCAGCCGGACTGGGGAACAGTTTTTATACGTTATCAAGGTAAAAAACCTTGTTATAAGAGTATTTTAGCTTATATTATTTCCTACCGTCAGCATAATGGGTTCCACGAACAATGTGTGGAGCAGATGTTTGCCGATATCTGGCAGCAACTGAAACCGGAAAAGCTGATGGTCTACGCAACCTATACACGCCGTGGTGGATTGGATATCAACCCTTGCCGTGTATCGGATTTAACATGGATGCCTCGCCCTATTCGTTTAGCGCGACAATAAAAAACATTGAGGTTGAACAATGCCATTTTTTGGGTTTATTCCTTCTGCAGAGCTTTTAAATACAATTCAGACTGCACAAAAAAACAAAAATTCAAGTGAGCCGCTTTACCCATTGCGTGATAAAACCGCATTGATGATTAATGATGAAATTATTGATGCGATTCTTACCGAGCTGGTGCGTCGCTTTCCTGCCAGCGATAAACGTGATACTGCGGAAAAACTGGCTGGCTATATCAAGTCGACTGTTGCGGTTTTACTGAAGCAGCTATTGAGTAAAGCGCCGAACGATGTGGTCAGAGAGTCAATTGCATTCTCTGAGCGCAGTCTGTTTAAAGATCCTGAAGGACAGTTCCGCATTGGTGAATCACTGGATGCCAGTCTGGTGACGAATTTAAAACATCATTATGCGGAACTTAAAGCCGGTCAGAGTATCGATAAACAAGCGTTCAGCAACCTGTACAAGCAATTTGGTGAAGCGACAGTACGACATTTTATGGTCGACTTTAATAAAACCCTGGATCTTGGCATGATCAAACGCAAGGCAGCAGATATTGGCGCATCTGCAGTGATCAAGGCCATCAATATGGCAGCAGATAAAATCATTCTGAATTTGAATAAAGATGAGCTGCGCGCCATGGCCGAATATCACGACACTTTGTTCTATACAGAATAGTTCAAGATTTTCTACAAATCTTGAGGAATTAGCCTGACTTCGGTCAGGCTTTTTTATGATCAGTGAAATAGCTTGTTACAGATAAGCGACTCTATAAGACAAACTGCCGTAAAAATAGCCAATCCATCGCTATTTTTGTATAAGCGGCTAGGTCTCTTATTCATCCGAATGTTATCTTTAATCTGGCACTTTAAGCCTCACGATTGAAAAAATTTTATCAATCTTTTTCATGGCATGATTCAAATGACATCGCCAGCAACTCATCAAAAAAACTGGAAATCGTAGCAAGATGTTGAAATCGGATTTTTATAAAAAGTTTAAGCAGCTTTCAATCGCACTTACCGCATTTGGTCTCAGCAGTTTGAGTCTGGCCAACGATTTCCAATATCACCCTTCTTATGCCGCTTTTAAGCAGAATGCCATGCAGAGCTATGGGCTAAGTGCCCAGCAAGTAGATTCCGCCATGAGGGGGACGCGTAACCTGCCCAATATCATCAATATCATGAATCGCCCAGGTGAAAGTAAGCCTTGGTATTCGTATAAGACTAACTTCCTGGCTGAATCTACCATTCAGCGCGGCGTACGTTTTAAACAGCAATATGCAGAAACGCTTAACCGTGCTGAACAGCAGTTCGGTGTACCACAGGCGATCATTCTGGGCATTTTAGGTGTAGAAACCGGTTTTGGTAGCAACAAGGGCTCTTTTGTCACTCGTGATGCCCTAGCAACCTTAGGGTTTGGCTATGAACGTCGTGCCCAGTATTTTCAGGATGAACTGGCTGCTTTAATTGCCTGGTCGTATAGAGATGGTGTTGCCACCTCTTCTGTGGTGGGTTCGTATGCCGGCGCTGTTGGCTATCCGCAGTTTATGCCGAGCAACATTCCAAAATTCGGCGTGGACTACGATGGCAATGGTCATATTGACCTGCGTAACTCAGCGGTAGATGCGATTGGTTCGATTGCCAACTATCTGGCACAGCACGGCTGGCAGCGTAATCAGCCCATTGCCTTTCCGGCACGTTATACCGGTTCAAATCCCGATGCCGTGATTGCCAAAGATCTGACTCAACCTATGCCTTATGGTGTGTTAAAAACGCAAGGCATCAGCCCAATGAATCCAATCGTAAAAATTGACGATCTGGATCTGGTCAATGTAATTCAATTACAAGAGAATTATGGCTCGATTTACTACATCACTTATCCAAATTTTCAAGTGATTACCACTTATAATCGTAGCCGTATGTATGCTACTGCTTTGTGGCTATTAGGTACCGAAATTACCAGCCGTTAACACTGATAATTAATATAAATTATGAAAGTCAACATTTTTATGGGTTAATTTGTGCATATTTTAAGCAATCTTAATATCATGTTACAATGTTGATTATTTTTTAATCAATCATTGTTTATTTTGCGTTCTTTTTTTAACTATTTTAATTAAACACTAGACAGGGTATTGCCGGCATGAATATTATCCATTTCGTTAAATGTAGTTGCATAAGTTAAATATCAGGCATGTTTACATGGTTTTTCAGCCATTTATGAACAACCAATAGATATGCTGTTAGGAGTTGATTCGATGCATTCTTCAATTTTGAAGTCTTTTATGGCCATTGCCACGATCGTCACGCTGACGCAATCACAGGCAGATATGGTTCCGTCATCTTCATTCACCAATGAAAATGACAATTCGCGTCTTGCCACGCGAGTACTCAATAAAGAAGCTCAAAGCTTCAATTCAAATTTCACAAATTTGAACAGCCTTTCAATCACTGAACGTTCTGGCGATAAAGTTCGCCGTGAAACCATTGCAGCGAAAATTGAACTTCCTGCAGAAGAGCCTTCAGTGATTGAAAAACTGAATACAGTGGCTTCTAATACTGTACGTAAATTCAGTCAGACAGGTACAGCGTCTTGGTATGGTCGTCAATTCCACGGCCGTAAAACTGCAAGCGGTGAAACCTTTGACATGAACGCAATGACGGCTGCTCATCGTAGCCTGCCATTGAACTGCTATATTCGCGTAACTAACCGCAATAACGGCAAGAGCGTTGTGGTTAAAGTAAATGACCGTGGTCCTTTCCATGGCAACCGTGTTGTTGATTTATCTTACGGTGCTGCGAAACAGTTAGGTATTACCAGTGCCGGTACTGCAAAAGTCAGTATTGAACGTGTCGCTGGTCCAAATTCTTAAGATTTGACCTGCAACACATTTAACAAAAGCCACAGTAATGTGGCTTTTTTATTGTGCTCATTTTTACAGAAGAATATAAACGCCTCTGCTCAGCACTATCTTAAAGTTCTTTCAATAAAATTTTGGTAGGCTCATCCTGCCTGATAAAATTCGCTCGCTTGCATGATTAACTTTTGACCATATCCGGATTCTGCTTTATATTTCCAGATAAGCAAAACATGTTCATGGAATGGAGCGAAGAATGAAAACAATATCTGAATGGCTTGATGAATATAGTGACAGCCATCAAAATAAAACCAATAAGCTGATTCACTGGGTTTGCGTACCGACCATCTATTTTTCGATTATTGGCATTCTAGCGCATTTCAGCGCTTTGCTGACTACCCTGCTACTGGTTTTGGCTTTTATCTTCTATGCACGCCTGGATCTTGTTTTGGCAGTAGCGATGGCTACGTTGACTTTGGTCCTGGCCTGGCTCATCTGGATTCTGCCAGTCGGTACCGGTTTCTTTATTGCCCTGTTTATCTTGGCCTGGATTGGCCAATTTTATGGGCACAAAGTGGAAGGTAAAAAGCCTTCATTCTTTAAAGACCTCCAATTCCTCCTCATTGGCCCAATTTGGTGCATGGATGCCTATTTAGGTAAAATCCTACCGAACTGGAAATCACGCCATAACAGCGCAATTATGAGCGTTTAAACGCTACATTCGATTTATCCAATTGGAAAAACCTTATTGATAGGTTCTTCCTTGATGTTTTAACCAGCCATCGACATGCTTTCGCGCAGGATCATAATGCGTCCAGTGAATCACCCCGCCCTTGTCACTGTATTCATATTCTCCATAAAACTCGACCTGATCCTGTTTTTGAATACTCTGAATACGCGGTGCCAGATCGATATTATGTGCAACCAGTACAGTTTGGCCATTTGGTAATTCGAGGATAAACTTTTGATGGCGCGATCCTTCATGATCATCTGGCAAAACGGCAATCACCTGCCCGCTTGAACGCACTTGTAGATCACTCTGGCGCTGTTGAAACGCCCGTGCAATTCGGTCCAGATCATCAGTCGTTTGAGAGGGTACTAAATTAGGCTCTGAATCAAGCGTTTCAGTTGTAGTATCAGATGCGGATGGAATAAGTGGTTGGGATTGTTGTAGATCCAGGCCCAGATAAGCAGCAATCAACAGTATAATGATTGCACCGATGCTCAGATTGGTTTTATTTGGCATTTTTATAACTTTTTTATTAAATGATGAATACATGATCTGAGCTCTATCACCAAACCCAAATCCTATTCTTGAATTGCTGATGAAGAATAAATCAACATAAAAAAGCCCCATCAATCAGATAGGGCTTTTTCTAATTCCTAAGGAATTATTTTGCAGCAGCTTGAGCAGCAGCAACTTCTTCAGCGAAGCTCATTTCTGCTTTTTTCTCAATGCCTTCACCAACTTCGAAACGAACGAAGTTTTCAACTGTAGTACCAGTTGCTTTAAGAACGTCTGCAACTTTCTTATCGTTGTCGATTACGTACATTTGACGCTCAAGCACAACTTCATTCAAGTATTTCTCAACAGAACCTACAACCATCTTCTCAACGATATTTGCTGGCTTGCCAGATTCAAGTGCTTTCGCTTCAGCAATTTCTTTCTCTTTCGCGATAAGCTCAGCAGAAACGCCTTCAGCATTTACAGCAACTGGGTTGAACGCAGCAACGTGCATTGCCAAGCCTTTACCTGTAGCTTCATCACCAGTGTAAGAAACAACAACACCGATTTTAAGACCGTGTTTGTAAACTGCAAGGTTTTCGCCTTCAACAATTTTCGCACGACGTACTTGGATGTTTTCACCGATCTTTTGAACAAGAGCGATACGCGCTTCTTCAACAGTTGCACCATCTTCTAGTTTCAATTCAGCGATTTGAGCAGGATCAGTTACGTTTGCAGCAAGTGCAGCAGCAGCAACTTTCGCAGAGAAACCAGCAAAGTTTTCGTCTTTTGCAACGAAGTCAGTTTGACAGTTAACTTCTAGAAGAAGTGCTTTGTTGCCGTCTTGAGCAATTGTGATTGCGCCGTCAGCAGCAATGTTACCTGCTTTTTTAGCAGCTTTAGCTTGACCAGATTTACGTAGGTTGTCGATCGCTAGTTCAACGTCGCCGCCCGCTTCTGTCAAAGCTTTTTTACATTCCATCATTGCAAGACCAGTACGATCGCGCAATTCTTTAACCATGCTTGCTGTAACTGCAGTCATGTTTATCTCCTAAATTCGGTAGAAAATGAATTCTTTTTAGAACAGAAACGGCCCAGAGGAGTTCTCATGGGCCGCCTGCATACATAACGCTTACTTTGCCACCATCACATGTCGCAAAAATGACAAGCTAGCGTCAAACGCATTAAGCCTCAGAAGCTGGAGCTTCTTCTGCTTTAGCTTGTGCATTTGCTTGTGATTGAGCATATTCTTTACCAGCAAGAATCGCATCAGCCATAGCAGAAGCATAAAGTGTTACTGCACGGATCGCATCATCGTTACCCGGGATAACGTAGTCTACGTTGTCTGGGTTAGAGTTTGTATCAACGATACCGATTACAGGAATACCAAGGTTCTTCGCTTCTTTGATTGCAATCGCTTCGTGATCAACGTCGATTACGAATAATGCGTCAGGTAAACCACCCATGTTTTTAACGCCGCCTAAGCCACGCTCAAGTTTTTCCATCTCACGAGTACGCTCTAGAGCTTCACGTTTAGTCAGCTTAGCGAAAGTACCGTCTTGAGATTGAGTTTGAAGGTCTTTTAAACGGTTGATAGATTGGCGAAGTGTTTTCCAGTTCGTCAACATACCACCTAACCAGCGGTGATCTACATATGGTTGACCAGCGCGTTGAGCTTGTTCACGGATGATCGCAGAAGCTGCACGTTTAGTACCAACGAACAAAACTTTGTTCTTTTTGCTAGCCAAGTTGTTAGCAAAGTTCAAAGCATCATTTAACGCAGGAACAGTGTGCTCAAGGTTGATGATGTGAATTTTGTTACGCGCACCAAAGATGTAATCACGCATCTTTGGATTCCAGAAACGAGTTTGGTGACCAAAGTGCGCGCCAGCTTGAAGAAGGTCGCGCATGCTTACGTTGTAATCTGCCATTTTCTTTACCTTAAAGTTTGGGTTAGGCCTCCATATACCCGCATTCTCCACCCTAAAGGGCACCCAGAGTAATGTGTCGATATATGTGCGGATTTTTTGCCTCATCGCACAAAGCCCGTGAAATTTATTCACGAAAAAGCATTTGATAAAATGGGCGGCTATTTATACCATAGTCACACACAAATTTCCAAAAGTTTTTAGAGATCATGAACAACACTTACCAAGCTCCACGTCGACTCATCAAAACCTCTGACGAAATTGAAAAAATGCGTGTGGCAGGGCGACTGGCGGCAGAAGTTTTGGATATGATCAAACCGCATATTGTTCCGGGTGTCACCACTCTGGAACTTGATACGATTTGTCATGACTATATTGTCAATCAACAACAGGCGATTCCTGCATGCTTAGGCTATGGCGCTGCACCGGGTCGACCTGCCTTCCAACATACCATTTGTACTTCTGTGAACCATGTGGTGTGTCACGGCATTCCATCAGACAGTAAAAAATTGAAAAAAGGCGACATCCTGAACATTGATGTGACCGTGATTAAAGATGGCTATCATGGTGACACCAACATGATGTACATCGTGGGTGGTGAAACCACGATCCTTGCCAACCGTCTATGTAAGGTAGCGCAAGAAGCCATGTACCGGGGTATTGAAACTGTAAAACCAGGTTCAACCATTGGCGATATTGGTCATGCCATTCAGCAGTATGTTGAATCCGAGCGTTTTGGCGTGGTACGTGAATATTGTGGTCACGGTATTGGTACAACTTTCCATGACGAACCGCAAGTGCTGCATTATGGTCAACCAGATACTGGCATGGTGCTTGAAGAAGGTATGACCTTTACCATTGAACCAATGGTCAATGGCGGTGACTGGAAAACCAAATTACTCGGTGATAAATGGACAGTGGTCACCAAAGATCACTCATTGTCAGCACAATATGAACATACAATTCTAGTGACTAAAACCGGCGCGGAAATTTTAACCGCACGCCCGGACGAAGATTTGTCACGCTTTAGTGCGTAACCACAATATCAACAACACAAAATGGTCACTTTAAAGTGGCCATTTTTATTTTATATTTCATGCATTCATATGCATGACCGAGATGTAACAAGTCTCTTCTCTCCTGCTCCGAGCATATCGAAATTCAAGATAAAGTTCGGCCAATACACCATTTTTTTCTTAAAGTTTTCCAAATTCTTTTGCCCTATCTGCACCATTTTAGGCTAAGATAATGTGCTTTTTATTTTTTAATCCCTATAAGAAGGAATACTGCCGTGGACGTACGTCTCTCTGATCGTGTGAATGCCATCAAACCGTCCCCTACACTTGCTGTGACCAACAAAGCTGCTGAATTAAAAGCTGCAGGTCATAACGTGATTGGTTTGGGCGCAGGTGAACCAGATTTTGATACCCCTCAACACATCAAAGATGCAGCAATTGCAGCGATTAACAACGGTTTCACCAAATACACCGCTGTTGACGGTACGCCAGGTCTTAAAAAAGCCATTATTGCTAAATTCAAACGCGACAATAACCTAGACTATGCAGCAAACCAGATTCTGGTTTCTTGTGGTGGTAAGCAATCATTCTTTAACTTAGCTTTAGCTTTGTTAAACAAAGGTGATGAAGTCATCATCCCTGCACCATTCTGGGTAAGCTACCCGGATATGGTGATCATCGCTGAAGGTGTTCCTGTTATTGTGAAATGTGGTGAAGAACAACGTTTCAAAATCACCCCTGAACAATTAGAAGCTGCAATCACTGACAAAACACGTCTAGTAGTATTGAACAGCCCGTCTAACCCTACAGGTATGATCTACACTAAAGCTGAGCTTGAAGCGCTGGCTGACGTACTGCGTAAATACCCAGAAGTATTTATCGCATCTGATGATATGTACGAACCAATCCGTTGGGATGACGAGTTCTACAACATCGCAACAGTTGCACCAGACCTTTATGACCGTACTATCGTATTAAACGGTGTATCTAAAGCCTATGCAATGACTGGCTGGCGTATCGGCTACGCAGCGGGCCCTGCTAAACTTATTGGTGCAATGAAAAAGATCCAATCTCAGTCAACTTCAAACCCAACTTCAATTTCGCAAGTTGCTGCTGAAGCTGCCTTGAATGGTCCTCAAGATGTACTTGAGCCAATGATTGAAGCATTCAAACGTCGCCATGACCTAGTTGTGAAAGGCTTGAATGACATTCACGGTATTTCTTGCTTGCCTGCTGATGGTGCATTCTATGCATATGCCAACATCAAACCGTTGATTCGCGCCAAAGGTCTTAAGTCTTGCACAGAATTCTCTGCATGGTTACTGGAAGAAACTGGTGTTGCAGTGGTTCCTGGTGATGCATTCGGTCTTGGCGGTTTCATGCGTATCTCTTACGCAACGGCTGACGAAGTACTTGTTGATGCACTTGCACGTATCAAAAAAGCTGCTGATTCTATCGAAGGCGTTGATGCTGCGATTGCTTCAATCGAAGCTGAAAAAGCTGCAAAATAATCTAGCTTGCTAGATAAAAAAACCCGCGAATTTCGCGGGTTTTTTTATGTTCTTCAACATGTATTAAACAGTGAGCCGTATTCGCTTATAGCTCAAGTATTTCATGAGTAAACAAACAAAACATAGACTTGCTGCAATCGTGTACGCAATACTCAACATCCACCAAAAACCATGAATCCCCAATGCATTGCTTTGCCAATTGAACAGTGTCATTGGATGATACGCCACATACCAACTACCCCCTAAGCCCACGACCAACACCGTACTGATAAAAATAAACATTGGTCTGACAATTTCACGCCAGCAACGTAGCATTGCCAAACTAATCACCAGTAGCGCATCAAAGATATGCATCCAACACATTAACAAGATCAATGCCAAGGCTAATGCAATCACCTGCGCATCATTGCTAAATAACCCCACAATCCAACTATCTAAGCCCCAAATAGTCAACACGACAACGATAGCTATTAGCATCACAGCCATCAGTGCCCGCTTACTGAGTTGCCATGCAGCGTCAATCTGCTCCGCACCGATTTTAGTCGACACCAAAATACCGAAGGCGGATGCCATCGACATCGGCAACATAAACATCAGGCCCAATAAACCAAGCATCACCTAATGTGCATTCACTACAATGTCACCCAAAGGCAAGATCAGCAAAGCAATCGCGCTGATGGCAAATACATCCACAAAAGTCACCACCGCATTGGGCAATCCAATTTTTAAAATTTTCAACAAAGTCTGCCAGTGAAAGAAAACACCAGACCACTGGATCTTTAACTTCTGCTCAAGGAAGAAAAAATAGTAAACAAACAACAGTACCCACTGCACAATTAAATGTGTCATGAATGCACCTTCAACCCCATAGCTTGTAACATAACCCTCAATGCCATAAATCAAGACATAAGCCAAAGCCACTTTGAGCAGTAAATAGATCATATTGGCGTAAAACACACGCTTAGCCTGCCCACAGGCTTGGGTTAAAATATATAAAATGCGCAACAATAAATGCGCTGGAATCGTCCAAGCCAACAGCCACAGACATGACACAATCAATGCCTGTAAGGCCGCATCTGCCTTTAAAAAATGAAGTAAAGGAGTTGCATGATTAAGCAGGTACATCGCAACAGCAGAAATCACCAGTACAATCAAAATACTTTGCTTCACAATACGCTGTATATCCGCATAATCCTGACGTCCATTGGCTTCTGCCAGCTCTTGCATCATGCCCTGTAACACCCCAATACCCGTCACAAAGCACAAAGAATAAACAGACAAACAGACAAACAGACAAACAGACAAACAGACAAACAGACAAACAGACAAACAGACAAACAGACAAACAGACAAACAGACTGCCAATGCAGCCACATGCTGAGGTGAAAAATGTGATAGAAAAATCACGTCGAACAAACTACTGAGCATAATAATGGCATTACTGAGAAAAATAGGCACCCAAAGATGCAGAAACTTTTTCATTACCCTATCACTCGATTTTTAATTCTTTTATAAGATTCGTTTTTTGGCAGATTATTTAGATCTGAGATATTTCATTAGAAATGTATACCAGTATCCTGCCATAACTCATTCTATTTCTTATTTTTTATAAAAATGACTTTACTCAGGTACAGGCAATGTACTTCTTACAAAATAATCCGCCATTCCTATACCAGATTGCTATTATCGATGTCACAATTTTGAATTAAATCTCAACAACTCAAGAATAATGACAGGAAAATTACAATGAACCCAAAAGAAATGAGCGGTTTAGCATTACTGGAAGCGATGCGTGATGAAAAAATCCCGGCCCCAAGTATTAGCGAAACCATGTCGATGCAACCAGCAGTGATTAAAAGCGGACATGTAGAATTTAAGGTAAAAGCTGATCATCGACATTTAAATCCGCTTGGCGGCGTCCATGGTGGTTTTGCTGCAACCGTTCTGGATACCGTGACAGGCTGCGCGATTCATACTTTACTTGAAGCAGGTGTCGGTTATGGCACCATTGATCTGAATGTAAAGATGTGCCGCCCCATACCTCAGAATCAGCCACTGAAAGCCGTAGGAAAATCAATTAATCTCAGTAGAAATTTAGGTATTTCTGAAGGTCAGATTCTGGATGAAGAAGGTCGTCTGTATGCTCATGCCACTGCGACCTGTATGATTATTCGGACTGAATGAATATTGGTAGCCTGTACAATTCATCAGACACTTCATTTAAATAATATTACTTTTCGCCTGCCCTGCTTTAACAAATGACAAGCGTGGTCGAGTTAAGCCTTGAAACTCAAAATAATGCTTGGAAACATTGGCTAATTCCACATCTTGTGTTTGTGTTGTTGAGGCTTGCCACGCTTTAGACTGATTAGTACCTGTCAAAAGATTGCCAGAAATGGCATAGATATAAAGGTCTTTGCCTTGCTCTTTCAGATAGTCTGCATTCAGGAAAACTTCAAAGTTAAATTGACGTTCAGTTTCTACCAACCATTTTTCTGCAAACCATAATTGCAGCAAATCACCTAAATAAAGTGATTTTTGCGCCAAGGGCCATAGCGTGATATGAGCGTCTTTAACCGGGATATAATACTGTGCAGGATCAGCAATAATTTGCAGATAGTTTTCTTGATAATAAGCCAGTTGAGAGAAAATTTGAGGGATGCTGAGCGTATTCATTCGCTGTCTCCGGTTTAGCCATTTTTGTGCTGGCAAGTAGGTTTAAATCCACACTGTTTGACCATTTGGTCAAACGACTTTATGGTTTTAATCTAGCAAGTGAAATTTATTCTGACAAGTATTTTTCGTGAAATTTATGCAATTGCCTAAATTAAAAACAGACAGGCTGTATTTATAATAAATATGATAATTTTTGCTTGACCCCTGTCAAAATCTCTCTATAATCGCTTTCAGATTCTCCAATAGCTCAGTCGGTAGAGCGACGGACTGTTAATCCGCAGGTCCCTGGTTCGAGCCCAGGTTGGAGAGCCAAATTCAAGAAAGCCCACTCATCATGAAGTGGGCTTTTTTATTACTTAAAATTTGACGGCTTGTTATTTTCAACTATTTAAAATGAATAATTATTTTCAATCCCTCATAAAACTCGATATATAAATACCCCTCTTTTAAAATTTCGAGATATAAAAAATCCCCCATAGATGGAGGATTTTTAAGCTGTCACCGAGATTAAGCCGCTTGAGCCGGAACACCGCTATGAAAACGGAAAGTTTCATCAGGCGTGAGAATTAGCTGTTTTTCAACTTCACGAATATGCAGGATTCGCTCCTGAATATCCTCTTTCGGATTTTTCAGTTTCGCTGTGGTAGCCACATCCATCGCCAAAGCCAGATAGTCTTCAAAATGGCGAGATTCGGACTTGAGCAGGTAGCGGTAGTAACGTGCCAATTCATCATCAACACGCGAAGCAAGCGCGTAAAAACGCTCACAGGAACGCGCTTCTACAAAGGCACCAATCACCAAGACATCAATCAAGGCTTCAGGTTCAAAAGTCCGGATTTCCTTACGCAAACCACCGGCATAACGCCCTGCACTCAAGTTTTGCCAAGCCTGACCGCGCTTGTTCATCAATTCAAGCACTTGCTCATAATGCAGCATTTCTTCACGCACCAGCTGTGCAAGCTTCACCTGTAGATCAACAAAATAGCTATAGCGAAACATCAGGTTCATGGCCGTGCTGGCTGCTTTTTTTTCACAGTTGGCATGATCTTGCATCAAGATTTCAAGATTTTCGACCGCCATATCCAGCCATGCTTGCGGTGTTTCACAACCGAGGAAAGCAATCACCGGCTGCATCAGTTCATCATAATTAATATTCGACATAATTACTCTAATCTTAACGCGCTGACTTAATCACGGCTTTCATTTGCTGAACCGCTTGTGCCAGACCAACAAATACCGCATCCGCAATTAAAGAATGACCGATATTGAGCTCATGAATCTGTGGAATCGCAGCAATCGGCGTCACGTTATCCAAATTTAAGCCATGGCCCGCATTTACCACCAAACCTTTAGATGCAGCATATTCAGCACCTTTCACAATGCGTTCCAGTTCCGCTTGTTGCGCTTCTGGAGTTTCTGCATCGGCATAGGCGCCTGTGTGAATCTCAATCGTCGGTGCACCACAAGCAACTGCTGCATCAATTTGTGCAAAATCGGCATCAATAAATAAAGATACATCACAACCAATGGCTTCCAGCTCTTGAGTCGCGGCTTTTACAGCATCAAAATTACCCACGACATCCAGACCACCTTCAGTGGTCACTTCCTGACGTTTTTCAGGAACAAAACAAACATGCTGTGGCTTGATTTCCTTGGCAAAGGCGATCATTTCATCTGTTACCGCCAACTCAAGGTTCATACGGGTTTTTAACGCAGGACGCATACGACGCACATCGTCATCCTGAATGTGACGACGGTCTTCACGCAAGTGCAAGGTAATGCCTTCTGCCCCTGCCTGTTCGCAGATCAATGCAGCATTGACTGGGTCTGGGTACGTCGTACCACGTGCTTGTCTTAATGTTGCGACATGGTCAATATTGACACCAAGTAATGCAGCCATAATCTTTTCCTAACTACGATTGAGATTGAGAGTTTTGAATCCAGAGTTGTCGACTCTTTAATGGTCGATCACCGAGCAAAGCCGTGATCACCTGTCGATATAGTTTCGTCAGTAATTGTAACTGTTCCGGATTAAAATCCCCACCATTTTCATGCGTCAACATACTTAAAATCTGTTGACCAGACATAGTGGAGCGCAAGGCCTTAGCCGATGGCATAAAGCCAGCATTGAGCTGAAAATAATAATGTTGCTCAGGATTAATCTGCACCTGATTGGCATCTACTGAAAAATCCAGACCATAACCGAGTTCTTCTAGCAGAACATGCTCAAACTGACGCAAGATCTGTTTTAAATATAAATTTGGATTGGATTGTGCGGATAATTGCTGTAATGCAGTCAAGGTCTCAGCATATTTGGCAAAAGTTTGCGGCATTTCGACTTCTAAAGGACATAGCCGTAACAGGATTTCATTCAAATAAAAACCCGAGAAAAAGGCATCGCCAAAAAAGAAAATCGGCTGATTGACAATTTCCAGTTTAGTAAAATTTTTGAGTTCGGATTTACCTGAAGCCTGCAAGCGAATGGGCTGATACTGTGGTGGTGGCATTTGCCTGAGAATACCATCTACCCTGCCATATTCTTGGGTAAATAAATGCACAATATGACTGCGTTCACGGTACTTACGATGATGAATCAAATAGCCATGCAGTACTTCATTACGCATAAGCGGGTACTTTAATCCTTATCTTTTTTTGATTTTTTATCATCTTCTTCGTCATCCCCATCCGGGATCACTGCACCCACAACAGCCGCAGTACCTTTGACTGCGACTTTTGTGGTTTTATAAGCCACCTTGACAGGAACCGTGACCACTTTATGAATACAGCCTTGCAGGAATAAAACACATACAACTACTGCTAACACTTTTATCATCACGGCATTCCTTAAAGGGTCTTACAAATTTTTATCGCTTAGATATCACTATAACCTAAGCTTTTTAATGCACGCTCATCATCAGACCAGCCACCTTTGACTTTCACCCAAAGGGTTAGCATGATTTTTTGCTCGAACATTTTTTCCATGTCGAGACGCGCATCCATACCGATTTTCTTCAGTTTGACACCTTTCTCGCCAATCACAATGGCTTTTTGGCTCGGACGATCGACAAAAATCGTGGCATCAATATAGGTACAGGCAGCTTTCATACGACCAGTTTTTTCATTCAAGACCGGCTCTTCAGTTTTGAATGATTCGATCTGAACGGTCAAATCGTATGGAAGCTCTTCCCCCAGCTGACGCATGATCTTTTCACGGATAATTTCAGACGCCAGGAAACGCTCTGAACGATCGGTCAGTTGATCCAGTGAGTATAGTGGTGGCTGGAACGGAAGATACTTGGCAATCGTGTCACGTAAATGTTCAAGATTGGCACCACGAAGCGCAGATACCGGTACGATTTCCGCAAAGTTCATCAGCTTTTCGCGTTCATGAATCAGCGGCAAAGCTTCGTTCTTGTTTTCAAAAGTATCGAGCTTGTTGATCACCAGAATCACTGGCATTTCAGCATTTTTCAGCTTTTCCAGAACCAGGTCATCATTTGGCGTCCACTTTTGTGCATCCACTACGAATAAAACCAGGTTCACATCGCGTAAAGCCGAATGTGCCGCACGGTTCATCATTTTATTGATGGCACGGACTTCTTTTTTATGCATCCCCGGTGTATCGACAAATACCGCCTGAGATTTTTCACGTGAATCAATCCCCACGATTTTATGACGTGTAGTTTGTGGTTTACGTGAGGTAATCGAAAGTTTTTGACCCAGAATATGGTTCATTAAGGTAGATTTACCCACATTCGGGCGACCTACAATGGCAACAAAACCACTACGATAATCCGATGGGATCTCGGTGCCTTGTGCACTAAAAAATTGACTAATAAGGTCGTGACTGTCGCTTTGCGACTCGTGATCAGCATCAATGTGATCGGAATGAGTAGTCATTAAGACTTATGCTCCAAAAGTTTCAAAATATCCGCCGCAACGGCTTGTTCAGCAAAACGCCGGCTCGCGCCTTCGCCTTGCATGGTCGGCAATCCCGCAATCTGGCATTCCACTTTAAAATGCTGATTAGGTGCATCACCTTGAATATCTACAACCTCGTAAACTGGGAGAGGTTTCTTACGTGCTTGTAAATACTCTTGTAAGCGAGATTTAGGATCTTTAAGCTGATCTGTCGGCTCAATATGATCTAAATATGGCTCGTACCATTTTAACACAATCGGTTCTAGCACAGTGAGATCACCGCAGTCGACATAGATTGCGCCAATAATGGCTTCTACTGTATCTGCCAGTATAGACTCACGATGATGACCACCAGATTTCAATTCACCGGTACTGAGAATTAAATTCTGGCTCAGTTTTAAATCATTGGCGATTTTTCCTAATGCTTCCTGACGAACCAGGGTTGCACGCATACGCGTCAACCGGCCTTCATTTTCGCTTGGATAGGCATTAAAAAGATAATTCGCAATGATCATCCCTAAAAGAGAATCGCCCAGAAATTCCAGGCGCTCGTAGTTGTGTTTATGACTGACTGAACGATGAGTCAATGCCAGTTTCAGCAAATCAGCCTGTTTAAACTGATAGCCGATCCGTTTGGCAAGACGTTCATCATTTAGCTTTGACTGTGCTTTGATCAAACTCTTTCTCAAACTTCATCACTAAATCGATATTCATTATGAAATTTTTACGAATTTCATAATTCTTGTGCACCTGTAAACCATCGGTATTGGTAACTTTGGCAATTTCGTCAAACTTTAGATCACGAATATTATTCATTTCTAAACGCTGACTCATCTGTTGACGGAATTTTTCTGGCGTTATATTGGCTGGAGCACTTTTTAACAGCGCCTCAATCTCACCATCTACCATACGATCATCGAAGTATGGTCCCCACACCGCAATCGCCACTTTTGCAAGAAATGCAAAGCCCACGATTGCAATTAAAACCCCAATATAAGAAGCACCTTGTTGATGTCTCATTTTTATTTTCCTGATTGAAACAATTAATCGATTGTTCCGTTTCGACCAAACGATGGCAATTTAAAGCCAGGTTCTTTATGCATCCAGATATAGAAGGCACGACCTGTTAAGTTTTCTTCCGGAACAAGCCCCCAGAAACGACTGTCAGCACTCTGATCGCGATTATCCCCCATCGCAAAGTAATGACCTTCTGGTACTTTCACTTCCCAATATAAACCATTTTCACCTGAATATTTACCATTTTCCAAGTAGTTAATAAAAGGTGCCTGACGAGCGACATTCACGCCTTCCAGCTCACGCATGGTAAAGGTATGCTCACCCAGGGTTTCTTTATGGTAAATGGCATTTGGAGTATCTAAACGGTCTTTTTCGCGGCTAAATTTTACTGGAACTTTCGCTACTTTTTCACCATTAATGCTCAACTGGCCATGATCATAAACAATATGATCGCCTGGCAAGCCGACAATACGCTTGATATAACTGATGGTCGGTTGCGGTGGATAACGGAATACCGCCACATCACCACGTTCCGGACTGCCGGTATCAATAATTTTGGTATTGACCATAGGCAGTTTGATGCCATAGTCAAATTTATTCACCAGAATAAAATCACCAGTTTCCAGCGTCGGCACCATCGAATCGGATGGAATATTAAAAGGTTCATATAAAAACGAACGCAGTACCAGCACAATGGTCAGTACCGGCCAAAAGTCATAAGCCCAGGTGATAATAAAATTCTCATGGCCCTTACCTCGGGTTTGTCTTTGTTTCAAGACAAACTTGTCTAGCAACCACACTGCGACAAAAAACAGGGTCGCAGGCACAAGAATCAAATTAAAATCAAAATCCATGGGCTTATATCCTTATTATTTTAGCGTTCGACTTTTAATACGGCTAAGAACGCTTCTTGCGGGATTTCTACGCTACCCACCTGTTTCATGCGTTTCTTACCTTCTTTCTGTTTAGACAGAAGTTTTTTCTTACGTGACACGTCACCACCATAACACTTCGCCAATACGTTTTTACGCATCGCTTTCACAGTCGAACGTGCAATGATTTGCGCACCAATTGCCGCCTGAATCGCGACATCAAACATTTGACGTGGAATCAGGTCTTTCATTTTTTCAACCAGTGCAATACCACGATGGCGTGCATCGTTACGGTGACAGATCATCGCCAAGGCATCGACTTTTTCACCATTGATCAAGACATCTACTTTGACTAAAGAGGAGCTTTCAAAACGGACAAAGTTATAGTCGAGTGATGCAAAACCACGTGAACAAGACTTCAATTTATCAAAGAAATCCATCACCACTTCGGCCATTGGAATTTCGAAAGTAATAGAAACCTGATTCGCCATAAACTTCATGTCTTTTTGCACACCACGGCGCTCAACACACAATGTCATGACGTTACCCAGGTATTCTTGCGGCACAAGAATATGACATTCAGCAATCGGTTCACGCAGATCTTCAACGGTTGAACCATCCGGCATTTTGGATGGACTGTCGATATAAATCGTCTGACCATTCTTCATCACCGCTTCATAAATTACAGTTGGCGCAGAAGAAATCAGGTCAAGATCGTATTCGCGTTCCAGACGTTCTTGTACGATCTCCATGTGCAGCATGCCCAAGAAGCCACAGCGGAAACCAAACCCGAGTGCATCTGAACTTTCAGGTTCAAAGAACAAGGCCGAGTCATTAATTTGTAGCTTATGCAATGCTTCACGGAAAGGTTCAAAATCGCTGGCATCAATTGGGAATAAACCGGCATAAACCTGCGGTTTCACCTTTTTAAAGCCCGGTAATGTTGCCACTTCAGGTGTCGCTGCCAGAGTAATCGTATCACCGACTGGCGCACCGAAAATATCTTTGATACCGGCAATGACAAAACCAACTTCACCCGCTTCCAGCATACCGGTTTCAGTATGTTTCGGGTTAAAGATACCTACAGAAGTAATAATATGCGTTTGACCAGTTGATTTGATCAACATCTTGTCGCCTTTACGCACTCGACCCTGCTTGACCCGAACCAGAGAAACTACACCCAGGTAGTTATCAAACCATGAATCCACAATCAGCGCTTGTAATGGCGCTTCGCGATCACCCTCAGGTGCAGGAATTACATTGACCAGTGTTTCAAGCACACCTTCAATACCTAAACCTGTTTTTGCAGAACAGGTCGGCGCTTCTGTGGCTTCAATCCCGATAATGTCTTCAATTTCCTGAATGACACGTTCAGGTTCAGCTTGCGGCAAGTCGATCTTGTTCAGTACCGGAAGTACTTCCAGACCTTGTTCAATTGCGGTATAGCAGTTAGCAACAGACTGTGCTTCTACGCCCTGCGCAGCATCTACAACCAGCAAGGCACCTTCACAGGCAGCAAGGGAGCGTGAGACTTCATACGAGAAGTCGACGTGTCCCGGTGTATCAATAAAGTTCAACTGATACTCTTGACCGTTGGGATGCGTATAGTACAAGGTTACCGAAGTGGCTTTAATGGTAATCCCACGTTCGCGCTCAAGCTCCATTGAGTCAAGGACTTGAGCCTGCATTTCACGATCTTGCAAGCCGCCACAAGTTTGAATAAAGCGATCCGCTAGGGTCGATTTACCGTGGTCAATGTGCGCAATAATCGAGAAGTTACGAATGTTTTTAATATCAACAGATTTTTTAGCTTGCGCCATGGGTTACCTTGAGAAAAAACACGCTATGTAATTTAAAAATATTACATAACAAAAGCCGAATAGAAATTGCGAAGGATTATAGCAGAATGGTGATCTAGAAAAAGAATTATATTTTTTCCTTTATTCCCTAGGTCGCGTACACCTCAGTCAGATGAAATCTGGATCACCATGATTAGAAAATAGCTCCCCAGCTCCACTTCTTCCTCAATATTATCCAGATGTACTGATCAAACTGGAAAATGTTGCCTCATTAATCCAGATGTAAAGTTGAAAAGTCAAAAGGATTTACATGCTCTGAAAGTGGCTGATAAGCCTGAGTAAAAGTTGGTGACATACGTTTTGGACGCCCCGTGGCCATTTCGATACAAGCCCATTGCGTACTGCCGTTAAACAACAGGGTCTGATCCTGTGGTCGATAAAATGCGTATTGTCTAAAGGAATACAGGGCATTGATATCATTCAGCCAAGTGCGCAGAATAATCTCGTCTCCTTCAAAAGCTGCCTTGCGATATTGCACCTGATGTTCAACTGCGACCATGGCATGTTTCAGCTCTACATATTGCTTGAGTCCCAAGCCCAGTTTTTCAATATGAGCTGATGCGACATCCTGCATCCATTGCACATAGACCACATTGTTCACATGACCCAAACCATCAATATGTTTGGCTTGTACCTTTAAAGAAAGATCAAAAATACCACTCACTTTGCTGTTATCCTTTCCATGATTTTAAGGCTATAGAGTCTACCGAATTTATCGCTGGGGTAAATTGCAAAAAATAAAAAACCGCTTATACAAGCGGTCTTTCACAAAAATCTAGCAATTTTATGAGATACGCATCCCGACCACCGCAAGCTGCCCCTGACGAATCAAAGTCACGCGCGCGATGCTACCCTTTTTCAGTTCAGACACCTCCTGCACAAACTGATTTGAATTCAGTACTGTCTGGTTATTAATTTGAGTGATCACATCATTCGGCATGATTCGTGCCTGTGCTGCAATACCACCCGGACGTACATCCTGAATCACCACACCGCCTTTGATTTCCAGACTCGCCAACTCTGCTGGACTTAAGTCACGAATTGAAACCCCGATCACTGGTCCTTTGTTTGGTTGAGCCTGTGTGCCTGCTTTTGCCGGAGTATCATCTGGTGCCGCACTTAAAGTCGCTGCAATACTACGACGTTTATCATCACGCAAGATTTCAAGTTGTACCTGCTGCTGAGGTGCAGTACGGTTCAGATAGTTCAACAGTTCACTGGTACGTGAAATTGGGGTACCGTTGTATTTCAAGATGACATCACTGGCACGCAGACCTGCACGTGCAGCCGGAGAGTTTGGTGCAACCTGAGTTACCAGAGAACCTTCTGGTTTAGGTAAGTTATAAGATTCGGCCAGGTTACGGTCGATATCCTGTAAACTTACGCCCAGATAAGAGCGGGTCACTTTACCATTCTTCTTCAGTTGATCTGCAACTTCCATTGCCACATCAATCGGAATCGAAAAGGATAAGCCCATATACCCACCGGTTCCACTAAAGATCCGTGAGTTGACACCGACTACTTCACCACGCTGGTTAAACAGAGGGCCACCTGAGTTACCCGGGTTCAATGCTACATCTGTCTGGATGAAAGGTACTGCAGTTTCACCCATCATATTACGCATTTTGGCACTGACAATTCCGGCAGAAGCTGAATAATCAAAACCAAATGGCGAACCAATTGCGAGTACAGGCTCACCAACACGTAAGCGTCCTACATCCCCTGTCCGTAATTCTGGAAAATTCGAGCCATTAACTTTAAGCAAAGCTACGTCAGTTCGTGCATCACTCCCAACAACAGTGGCATCAATTTCCCGACGGTCATTCAGGGTAATGGTGACTTTGGAAGCATCTTCAACCACATGATGATTGGTCAGCAGATAGCCATCCTTGCTGATAAAGAATGCACTGCCATAACCGGTTTTTTCCTGTGGCATACGCTGCTGCGGAATAATCACCTGATTGCCAAAAAAGCGGCGCAGAATTTCCGGCACTTGTTGTTGTAAGAGCTCTTCTTCGCTCATTTTTTTAACGACATTGACACTGACCACTGCAGGACTGACCTGCTCGACCAGATTTGAAAAATCAACCGGCGTGACCGCCTGCAACTGTGCAGCACTCATGGTGAGAGTCGCTGCAAATAATCCTTTTTTTAAGTCTAGAATTTTCATATAAATTATTCACTCAAATTGTTGATAAATTTATGTAAATAGGTTTTATCACAAACACTGTAAAGTTTAAGTAATAATATGTTTCAATACTTTATTCTGCGCAATATCTCATTATTAAAGCATTAAGTTAAAGCTTTTATTAATTTTTTTCATCAATAAATGAGCACTTCAACGCTTGCCTTTTGTACAAAAAAGCGCTGTTATTACCAAACTTTTTTTAAAATTAGCTGATGGACATGTCTAATTTATCCCTTACCCATCAATTTGACGTCATTATTGTGGGCAGTGGCGGTGCCGGTTTAAGTTTAGCCTTATCGCTCCCAGATCATTTTAATATTGCAGTCTTGGCGAAATCTACCCTGACAGATGCCAGCACTTTTTATGCTCAAGGTGGCGTGGCCGCAGTACTGGATGAAATGGATTCGATTGAACAACATATTGATGACACTATGATTGCAGGTGCGCAACTGTGTGAAATGGATGCGGTTAAACAGACGGTAGAAGGTGGCAAACCCTCGGTTGATTTCCTGCTGAAACATGGCGTTCAATTTACCCTCGATGAACAGGAACAATTACATCTCACCCGTGAAGGTGGCCATTCACAGCGCCGAATTATTCATGCGGCCGATGCCACGGGTCGTGCCATTTCCACCACCTTGGTACAACGCGCCCAAGAAAAACAGAATATTAAAATCTTTGAAAATTATATTGCGATTGACCTGATTTGTTCACAAAAGCTCGGTTTAGACGGCGATAATCGTGCGCTGGGTTTATATGTGCTGGATGAAAACACTGAGAAAGTGCATACCTTTTTAGCGCCATTTACCGCCCTTGCCTGTGGCGGTGCTATGAAAGCTTATCTTTACACCTCAAATCCAGATATTGCTACGGGTGATGGTATTGCCATGGCTTATCGTGCCGGCTGCCGGGTCGCAAATATGGAATTTAACCAGTTTCATCCGACCTGTCTTTATCATCCGCAAGCACGTTCTTTCCTGATTACTGAAGCAATGCGCGGCGAAGGCGCTTATCTGCGCCTGCCTGATGGTGAACGCTTTATGCTACGTTTTGACGAGCGCGCCGAACTCGCACCGCGTGATATCGTGGCCCGTGCCATCGACTATGAAATCAAGCGACTCGGTATTCGTCATGTCTGGCTGGACATTACCCATAAAGATGAAAGCTTTGTCAAAGAACATTTCCCTACCCTGTATGCTCGTTTGCTCGAACTGGGTATTGATATTACTAAGGACATGATTCCAGTTGTTCCGGCAGCCCATTACACCTGCGGTGGCGTCGTGGTCGATGAAAACAGTCAGACTGATATTGCTGGACTCTATGCAATTGGGGAAACCTCTTATACTGGCCTGCATGGTGCTAACCGTATGGCCAGTAACTCACTTTTAGAATGTTTTGTCTATGGAATGAGTGCAGCCAAGCACATTCAGGAAAATTTCAAGGCCGATCAGCCAGCTCCTACAGTTCCAGCTTGGGATGATTCTCAGGTGACCAACCCGGATGAGGATGTGGTGATTCTGCAAAACTGGGATGAACTGCGTCAAACCATGTGGAACTATGTCGGAATCGTACGCACGACGAAGCGTCTGGAACGTGCATTACATCGTATTGAAATGCTGAAAAAAGAAATTACCGAGTATTATCAGGATTACCAGGTCAGCAAAAATCTGATTGAGTTACGTAATCTGGTGCTGGTGTCCGAGATGATTGTACGCTGTGCCATGCACCGCAAAGAATCTCGCGGTCTGCATTTCACCCTGGATTATCCAGAGCTGCTACCAGAACTACGCAAAACAGTCCTCGTCCCACCAAATTTTGAAGTGGAAACACCTTTGGTGAATTGTTAAAAGTCGATGGAGATAACATCCTTGGATGATATCTCCTTTTCTTTTTAGATTTTTATTTGCTCAAAGTCAGCTTAGGCTATTTATAGCCAGTCTTCTAATTTCAAATATTTAACGTTGTGGTGGAATTGAATATGTTCCGGTCACATGCGCCACAGGTTCTTCGTGATCTATCGAATAAATCCAGACTTCTCCCACGATCAGTGCCTTGCCGACCTTGATCAGCTTACATTCTCCCCGTATATCCGTTCCACCAGAAGGTTTACGTAAAAAATTGATATTCAAGTTAGTGGTCACGGCCAAACCGACCAATCCAATTTCACCCAGAATGGCGACATAAAGAGCAAAATCCGCCAAGGTCATCATGGTTGGACCAGAAACGGTACCGCCTGGACGCAACTCCTCTGATCTCACCTGATAAAGTAGAGTGGCTCCACGCGGAGAAATGGCTTCAATCCGGCACTTCTCCAGGCTTTGTGGAAATTCTTGTTGTAAAAATTGTTCTATCTCTGTTTTGGTCGTTTTCATCTTATTAAAAAAATCTTCTATATCAGTCTTAATATAGAAGATTCTTCACAGATAAACCTAGAGAAAAATTAAATAAAAAGTATTTTAATTCCAAGCTTATTTTAAATAACTTAAGGCCTCCTCAAATACCTGCTCAGGCGTTTGAGTTGCATCCAGACGTTTGATCCGTTCAGGATGACGTTGCCATAAAGTTTCATATCCCGCTCTCACTTTCTCAAAGAAAGTGACTTTTTCCTGTTCAAAGCGATCCAGCGCACCACGTTCACGTGCTCGGTTCATCCCCAGTTCAATAGGTGCTTCTAACCAGAACGTGATGTCCGGCATGCGTGCGACAAAGTGGTCATTCAGTAACTGCAACTTGGTTTCGCTCAGACCCCGACCTGCACATTGATAGGCAAAGCTGGCATCGCTAAAACGGTCACATAAGACAATTTTCCCAGCTTCTAATGCGGGCAGAATCACTTGTGCCAGATGCTGGGCACGCGCCGCATACATCAATAACAGCTCGGTATCATGCGCCATGGCTTCTTCATGGTTCACAGCCAGCAACAGCGAGCGAATCTGCTCAGCCATCGGGGTTCCACCGGGTTCACGAGTCAAAATAACATCTTTGCCCTGGGCGATAAAATCTTCATAGATCGAACGAATGAGCGTGGTTTTACCTACACCTTCTGTGCCTTCAAAGCTAATAAACATACTCATTCCTTATTTTTCGAGCGTAAAATCGTCAGATATTCCTGTACGGCTTTATTGTGGTCATTCAGATTGCTCGTGAACTTATGTCCACCATTACCGGTAGCGACAAAATACAGGTTGTCAGAATTATCCGGATGCATGGCTGCTTCAATGGCTTTCTTGCTTGGCAACGCAATTGGCGTTGGCGGCAAACCTGAAATAGTATAGGTGTTATACGGCGTCGGTGTGCGTAAATCTTTACGGGTAATATTGCCATTATAATTATCGCCCATTCCGTAAATCACTGTTGGATCGGTCTGTAAACGCATGCCAATTTTTAAACGGCGTACAAATACCCCAGAAACCTGTTCCAATTCACGATCTACACTGGTCTCTTTTTCAATAATCGATGCCATAATCAGCGCGTCATATTTATTCTGATATGGCAGATCAGTTGCACGTTTCGCCCACGCCTCATCCAGTGCTTTCATCTGTCGCTGATAAAGATTGGTCAGAATTTTACGGTCAGTTTCACCTTTGGCAAAGAAATAAGTATCCGGTGCAAACAGCCCTTCAGGATGTGAAAACGGAATATTCAGTTCTTTGAGTAATTGCTCAGTAGGCAGATGCAGCACTTCTTTGGTGACCAGATCATTTTTCTTCAGGGCATCAATCAGTTGCTTAAAAGTCGTTCCTTCAATCACCAGAATCCGGCTCATCTGGGCATTGTCTGCATCGGAAATCATCTCCAAGACCTGACGGATGCTCATGCCCTGGCGCACTTCATACACGCCCGCTTTCATGCTGTCATGAATCATGATGCGCTGATACAGCTTGAGAATGATCGGAAAACTCACCTGATTTTCTTTGGCCAGACGATCAATAAAACCGGAATAGGTTTGACCAGATTCAATCGCGAGCAGCTGTTTTTTTCCTTCGACAGGATACTCCTTCCACAAACTGCTTTTCAGGATCAACGCCAAGATCAAAGCAATCCCCATCAGGACCAAGGCAATTCCTTTGAAAGATGAGGAGAATCTCGCTTTATTTTTCTTTTTGGCTTTAGGTTTGGAAGCTGACATATTAAGACATCTGGTTCAATCGAAGACGGTTAAAAATTTCAATACAAGCATCGCCATCCAAGGTTCGCTGCTCAAATTGCGTGACAATTTTCATCGGGCTGAGTGCATTGCAGAAAAACAGGCTTTGAATATGGTTGATTTCATCCATATCAATACAGCGTTGCTGACAGCTAATTCCCTGATCTTGCATACGTTGTAGAATTTCTGCACGCATGACACCGAAGACGCCATTATAACGAAGTTCCGGCGTAATCCATGTATTGTTTATACGAATGAAACAATTACTGCTTACCCCTTCGACAACACCGCCCTGTACATCTGTCACCAGGGCCTCAGGCCAGCCGCTTTGATCTGCTTCCTGTTTCAGCAAAACCTGCTCTAGACGGTTTAAGGTTTTTAGCCCTACCAGACTCGGCATCGTCAGTCCTAATGCCTGCTGTAAAATGCCACTTTGAATCTGCTCAAACTTAAAATCCTGTACGGTTTGAGGATAATAAAATAGCCAGAGATCTGCAGGATGATCCGGCAAGCTATAACCGCGCTGACCAATTCCACGACTCAGCACGATTTTCAATGTGCCATTCAGTTCATGTTCTGATGCACGTAAAATCTGTAAGCTTTCTGCAATCAGATCAAGATTGGCATTCAGGCTTAATTTCTGATTGCTAATGTGCAAACGTACCAGATGACGATCATATAATTCAATCCGGTTATGCCGAATCCGGGCCGTGGTAAAACAGCCATCACCATAATGAAAGCCACGATCCAGCACATCTATCTGGCTGACCTGTTGGGCATTTTTTAAATACAGCATATTTTGCAGCCTCTAAAATGAAAAATTGAGCAGTCAGATTCAGGCTTCACCTATATATCTTTTTTACTCACATCCAATTCTTTTTTAATTATTTTTTATGCAAAAAATCTCAAGCTATTCTTGCCTCATCTAACAAAAGCTAAAAAACTTGAGGCAAAAAATGAACACGCGTAAATTAAAAATTGGGGTACTGGCAGCGCTACTTTCAGCAAGCGCCTTAAGCGTTTCAGCAAAAGATTTCCTGAACGTGTCTTATGACCCGACTCGCGAATTGTACGACAACTTTAATAAAGAATTCAGTGCTTACTGGAAAAAAACCACTGGCCAGGAAGTCAATTATAAACAGTCGCATGGCGGTTCAGGCAAACAGGCACGTGCGGTGATTGATGGTCTGGATGCAGATGTCGTGACACTGGCACTGGCGGCAGATATTGATGAAATTGCAGAGCGCGGTTTGCTGCCGAAAGACTGGCAGAAGAAATTCCCGCAAAACTCGACGCCTTATACTTCGACGATTGTGTTTTTGGTACGTAAAGGCAATCCAAAAGGAATCAAGGATTGGGGCGATCTGGTTAAACCGGGCGTAGACATTATTACTCCAAACCCGAAAACCTCAGGTGGGGCGCGCTGGAATTATTTAGCTGCCTGGGCGTGGGCCAAACATCAAAAAGGTGGCAATGATGCCAAAGCACAAGACTTTGTCCGTCAAATCTACAAACAAACCAAAGTACTGGATTCTGGTGCGCGTGGTGCCACCACCACTTTTGCTGAGCGCGGCATTGGGGATGTATTACTCGCTTGGGAAAATGAAGCGCATTTAGCTGTCCGCGAACAGCCGGGAAAATTTGAAATCATTACCCCTTCTCTGTCTATTCTGGCTGAACCACCGGTGGCGATTGTAGAAAAGAATGCCAAGAAAGATGGTAATGAACATCTGGCCAAAGCCTATCTGAATTATCTGTATTCACCTGCTGGGCAAACTGTGGCTGCGAAAAACTTTTACCGTCCACGTAATGCGAATGTCTTGAAGCAGTACAGCAGTGTATTTAAATCCTTAAAACTGGTGACCATTGATAAGGAGTTTGGCGGCTGGAGCAAGGTGCAGAAACAGCATTTTGACAATGGCGGTGTGTTTGATCAGATTGTCAAAGCCAATCATGCGAAATAATGCGTTAAATGCAATTAATCATGGCCTTTATTCATAAGGCCATTCTTATTTCAAGCACTTAAGCGTTTATTTATCTCTTTTTTTCATATTAAATTCATTTTTAATTATTTTTTACGCATAAAGAATACGTTTATTCTGCCTCCTATGTTACAAAACGTATAAGAGATTGAGGATCATATGAGCATTTCAAACACATTAAAACTTGGGGTTTTAGCTGCTGTTATCTCGGCAACTTCCTTTGCTGCTGCAGCACGTGATTTTCTCAATGTATCCTACGATCCCACCCGTGAACTGTATGAAGATGTCAATAAAAACTTTGGCAAATACTGGGAAAGCCGGACTGGTCAAAAAATCAATTTCAAACAATCACATGGCGGTTCAGGCAAGCAGGCTCGTGCCGTGATTGATGGTCTGGATGCTGATGTAGTCACGTTGGCACTGGCGGCGGATATTGATGTACTGGCAGAAAAAGCCAAACTGTTACCTGCAGACTGGCAGAAGAAATTGCCGCAAAACTCAACCCCATATACTTCAACTATCGTATTCCTGGTGCGTAAAGGCAATCCTAAAGGGATTAAGGACTGGAGTGATCTGGTCAAACCGGGCGTAGCAATCATTACCCCAAACCCGAAAACTTCAGGCGGTGCACGCTGGAATTATCTGGCGGCTTGGGCTTGGGCCAAACATCAGGCGGGCGGTAATGATAAGACTGCGCAAGAATTTGTCCGTAAAATTTATAAAAATACCAAAGTTCTGGATTCTGGGGCACGTGGTTCAACCACGACTTTTGCTGAACGTGGCATCGGGGATGTTTTACTGGCTTGGGAAAATGAGGCGCATTTAGCCCTTCGTGAACAGCCGGGCAAATTTGAAATTATTACTCCTTCTCTATCTATTCTGGCTGAGCCACCGGTGGCGATTGTAGAAAAAAATGCCAAGAAAAAAGGCAACCAGTACTTGGCTCAAGGTTATTTGAACTTCCTGTATTCGCCATTGGGTCAAGACTTGGCAGGCAAACATTATTATCGTCCACGTAATGCCAAAGTACTGGCCAAATACAGCCAAGTATTTAAGCCATTAAAACTGGTGACGATTGATCAGGAATTTGGCGGCTGGAACAAAGTACAAAAAGCCCACTTTGAAAATGGTGGTGTATTTGACCAGATCGTTAAAGCCAACAGCGCGAAATAATTTTCCAAGCTGATTGATATAGGAGCATCGACATGATTCATACGCTTATCGTTCCTGGTGTAGGTGGCAGTGAATACAACCACTGGCAAACCTGCTTACAGCACCGGCTGATGCGATGCTCCCGTGTGCAGCAAAAGGACTGGAATCATCCGGTACTGGATATCTGGGTAGCAGAATTTTTCAAAACTCTGCAAGCCATTCCAGCAGAGGTTCAGATTGTCGCACACAGCTTTGGCTGTCTGACCAGTATTGCGGCCCTTGCCCGACATCCCGAACTCAATGCAAAAGTAAAAAATCTGCTATTGGTGGCACCAGCTAATCCGGCACGATTTGGGGAAAATGGTTTTTCGCGCGACAGTCAGACTGACTACAGCACCTATTTTCAACAGCTCAAGCTTCAGGTGCCCACCACGTTATTGATCAGTGAAAATGATCCCTGGTTAAGTTTTGAAGATGCCCACATACTGGCCCAAACCTGGAAAATCAAACCAATTAATCTGGGTGCAGTCGGTCATGTCAATGTCGCTTCTGGTTTTGGCCCTTTTCCTGAAATTGAACACTATTTGATTTCAGAAAACACTATGCCCCATATCAGCAAAGTTGATGAGAGCAAGTGTTATTTTAAATTTGCATTTTAGTCGCTGCAAATTATGCTTGTGCCCAAATTGTTTTTTTATTTTAGCTGATTGACTTCAATCAGCTTTCTCTCTTCTGAGGAGTAATCATGTCGCAGCGATCCCGAGTGCTGCCAGGATTTGGTCTTTCTCTAGGCTTTACCCTAGCGTATTTGTCATTAATCGTTTTGATCCCGCTGTCAGCTGTTTTTATTAAATCACTGGGCATTGGCTGGGATGGCTTATGGGAAATCCTGAGCTCTGAACGTATCTTGAAATCATTGCAGTTAAGTTTCACCGCGGCCATTGTCGCTGCACTGGTCAATGTAGTGTTTGGCCTGTTACTGGCGTGGTGTCTGGTACGTTACAGCTTTCCGGGCAAACGTATTGTCGATGCCCTGGTAGATTTGCCTTTTGCCTTACCCACTGCGGTTGCGGGTATTGCCCTGACCTCTTTATATGCACCGACCGGCTGGATTGGTCAATATTTAGAACCGATTGGCATTCAAGTCGCTTATACCCCGATTGGTATTACACTGGCATTGATCTTTATTGGTCTGCCTTTTGTAGTGCGTACTGTTCAGCCAGTCCTTAGCGATCTGGAAACCGAACTGGAAGAAGCTGCATCTGCATTGGGTGCCAACCGTTTTCAGATTGTGACCAAAGTGATTTTCCCAATTCTGCTGCCTGCGCTGATCACTGGCTTCGCTTTAGCCTTTGCCCGTGGTGTCGGTGAATATGGTTCAGTGATCTTTATTGCTGGTAACCAGCCTTTTGAAACGGAAATTGCACCCTTAATGATTATTTCTCGCCTAGAAGAATATGACTATGCCGGTGCAACCACGATTGCTGTCGTCATGCTACTGATTTCCTTCGTGATGCTATTCCTGATTAACTTATTACAGGCATGGGCTAGCCGTCGTACCGGGAGAACTGCGCGATGAGTTTAAATACCAACAGCAATGCGCTGGCTGAAAAGTTGCAATCCCGTGATGCAACCCGTGAGCCAACTTGGGTACGTTATACGCTGCTCACTATTGCCTTAATCTTCTTTTTAAGCTGCCTGATTCTGCCCTTGATTCTGGTTTTTGTTGAAGCCTTTAAACAAGGGGTTGGCGTTTATACCCAAGCGCTGGTGCATCCGGATACTCTGTCGGCAGTAAAACTTACCTTGCTGACGGCTGCAATCGCAGTACCGCTCAACGTCGTATTTGGTGTTGCGGCAGCCTGGTCTGTAGCGAAGTTCAACTTTCCGGGGAAATCATTCCTGACCACCATTATTGATCTCCCTTTCTCGGTTTCACCTGTGATCGCGGGTATGATGCTGGTGCTGATTTTCGGTACCCAAGGCTGGATGGGTTCTTGGCTGATGGATCACGATATCAAGATCCTTTATGCAGTGCCTGCGATTGTCCTAGCGACTATCTTTATTACGGTACCTTTTGTTGCGCGTGAGCTAATTCCGTTAATGGAAGCACAAGGAACCGAAGAAGAAGAAGCTGCGATTGTACTCGGTGCATCTGGCTGGCAGACTTTCTGGAAAGTGACCCTGCCCAATATCAAATGGGGTCTGATCTATGGCGTGATTCTGTGTAATGCGCGGGCCATGGGTGAATTTGGTGCGGTGTCGGTGGTTTCCGGCCATATCCGTGGTGAAACCAATACCTTGCCGCTACACGTCGAAATTCTTTATAACGAATATACCTTTAGTGCTGCGTTTGCCGTGTCTTCGCTTCTGGCTCTCCTCGCAATTGTGACCCTGATTTTAAAAACATGGGTGGAACTGCGCCAGGAAAAACAAGACAAACGTAATGAAGATTCAACAGTTTCTTAAGGAATGCCCACATGAGTATTCAAGTACAAAATATTGAAAAACACTTTGGTGCATTCCACGCACTAAAAAACATTTCGCTGGATTTCCCAGATGGTCAACTGGTCGCACTTCTTGGCCCATCCGGCTGTGGTAAAACCACTTTGCTACGGATTATTGCCGGTCTGGAATCTGCAGATGGCGGTCAAGTGATTTTAGAAGGTCAGGATGCCACCAATGTGCATGTGCGCGAGCGTGAAGTTGGCTTTGTATTCCAGCACTATGCTCTATTCCGTCATATGACGGTATTTGACAACATCGCCTTTGGTCTGCGTGTGCGTCCACGTAAAACCCGTCCATCAGAAGCGGAAATTAAAAAACGTGTTACACGTTTACTCGACTTGGTTCAGCTTGGTTTCCTGGCTGACCGATATCCAGCTCAACTTTCTGGTGGTCAGCGTCAGCGTATCGCTTTGGCACGTGCTTTAGCAGTTGAACCGCGTGTATTATTACTGGATGAACCTTTCGGCGCACTGGATGCCAAAGTCCGTAAGGAACTGCGTCGCTGGTTACGTACCCTACATGACGAATTGCATATTACTTCTATTTTCGTAACACATGATCAGGAAGAAGCACTTGAAGTTGCAGATCAGATCGTAGTAATGAACAAAGGCAATGTAGAGCAGATCGGTTCACCGCGTGAGGTCTATGAAACCCCGAAAACTCCATTTGTATTCGACTTTTTGGGTCAGGCGAACCGTTTTGAAGGTCAGAACCATGGCGGCCTCATCCAACTCGGCGAAGACCGCATTCAATTTGAGGGTGCAAAAAATGCCGCTCAAGGTGAAGTGATTTTATTCGCGCGTCCAGATGAACTACGCATTCATGCACAGCCACACGACAATGCCATTCAAGCGACTTTCATTCGTGAATTATGGATCGCGGGTAAAGTCGTTGCAGAGCTAAATGACCGTCAAGGCAATCTGATTGAAATTTTACTGACGCCTGATGAAGCGAGAGCGCACCAATTCCGCCCAAATCAAACTGTTTGGTTAAGTGCGGTGAACTTGCATTTATTTGAAAACCAGGTCGATTAAGATCAAAAGATGGGGCTTTAAAATGCCCCATCCTCTTCTAGGGTAAGAGAATTATGAATTTCCAACAATTAAGAATTATACGAGAAACGGTTAGACAAAACTTTAATTTAACTGAAGCCTCCGCTGCGCTTTATACTTCGCAGTCTGGGGTCAGTAAGCATATTAAAGATCTGGAAGATGAGCTGGGGGTACAGCTATTTATCCGCAAAGGTAAACGTCTACTGGGCTTAACTGAACCGGGCCAGGCACTTTTAGGCATTGTGGAACGCATGCTGGTCGATGCCGACAATATCAAACGTCTGGCGGATGATTTCAATAAAGTCGATGAAGGTACATTGACCATTGCCACCACACATACCCAGGCGCGTTATGTGTTGCCACCAATTGTCAGCCAATTCAAAAAAGAATTCCCTAAAGTACATTTGATTTTGCAACAGGCCAGCCCGGTTGAAATCACGGAAATGCTACTTCAAGGTCAAGCCGATATCGGTATTGCGACCGAAGCACTCACCACTGAAGATAATCTGGCCAGCGTGCCTTACTATAACTGGCAACACAGTATTATTACCCCGCAGAATCATCCACTGGCAAGCAAAGAACACGTGCTCATCGAAGATCTGGCGCACTACCCGATTATTACCTATCATGGTGGTTTTACCGGTCGCTCCAAGATTGATACCGCCTTTGAAGAAGCTGGTTTTGATGTAGATATTGTGATGTCCGCGCTTGATGCCGATGTCATCAAGACCTATGTAGAAATGAATATGGGCGTCGGCATTGTCAACGATGTGGCCTATGACCCGGAGCGTGATTACCGTTTAAAGCAGATTGAAACCGATATTTTCGGCGTAAATACCACCTGGATTGCAGTGCGTAAAGGTCATTTATTACGCGGTTATGGCTACGAGTTTATTTCCCTCTGCTCACCAGACGCAGATATTAAGGCACTGAAAAAAGTGGCTTATCCAGACGAATAAATTGCAGTATTTTAAGTTTTTAATCAAAGAGGCTACATCGCCTCTTTTTTATTTTTTGAGTGGATAAAGAATATAAATATCAAGCATAATCACGTGCATAATAAATTGAATTATACCAAGATGATCAATAATAAATTTGCTCTTTTCTCCACGGGCTTGTTTTTCTCCGGGTCAGGTTATGCAGCAGCGTTTGAACAATCTAACCAAAGCATCCAATCGTTTTTTGAAAAAAATCATTATGCTGAAGTTTCACTGGCCTGGGTTCGCCCTAATATCAGCGGTCAGGTACAACATACCGAAGAGCTGCAACAATTAGGCATCACCGATTTTTCAACAGGAAATCTTGCCCATAGCCAATTGATCTCAAATGCCGCATTAAAATTCCAGTTGCATCCTCAAGTGTCGTGGGGACTGATTTATAATCAGCCTTATTCTATAGATATCGCTTATCATTATGATCCTGTTTTTGCAGGTGCAGCACTTCCAATTGAGGCTGCTACCATTCAATTTGAGAGCCATAATTTGACCTCATTAATTGGCTTTCAACCAAACGATAACTGGAATTTTTATACAGGACTAAGTTATCAAAGCTTAGAGGGAAATTTATATTTATCCGGGCAGACATTTTATATATTCAATGGTTATCGAGCCACATTTGAACGAGATCCCGCTTGGGGCTGGCTTGCAGGAATCAGTTATCAGATTCCTGAATATTTTTTTAGAACCGCACTGACCTATCGTTCTGCAATCACTCATCATAATAAAACCACTGAATCGATTATTGTAGGTACGAATCCAGCGCCTTATACAGAAATTCAAACTCCTCAGTCAGTGAATCTGGATTTTCAGACAGCTTTAACTGATAAAAATGCGCTCTATGGCATGCTGCGTTGGTCGAACTGGCAAAATTTCGTGATCCAGCCGCCTAAATTTGGCGCTGTAATTGACTATGCGGCCTTACAGTTTCCGGAAGTAAAACCATTCAGGATGATTGATTATCGTAAGGATCAATGGTCTGGAAAAATCGGACTTGCTCATCAATGGCCATCTTTTGGCATAAATTCTATCGAACTCTTATGGGATTCTGGTACAGGAAATCCGGCTTCAACCCTGAATCCGAGTGATGGCTATTGGGGCATCGGACTAGGTCATCTTTATAAGATTCAAGAAACCTGGGATATTGCGACAGGACTATATTATTTAAAGTTTCAAAAACCTGAAATTTCCTTATCAGAACCTATTACGCCACAGATCGCAGGTTTATCCGCAGTTTCTGATAACAGTGCCTGGATCCTAGGTTTGAAACTGGGTTATCACTTTTAAAATTGTTCTAAAAACAAAAAACGGGCCGAAGCCCGTTTTTTGTATTAAGTAAAATCTTAGAAGCGGAAGCTCACACCTAGTTTAGCCACTGGTAGCCATTCGTACTCATTGTCGTTACGAATTTCGCGTTCTTCATTTCTTAAAGCTGTGTCAATATCAGGTGCACTTGGGTCAAGTGGCGTAAAGTTACTTGTAGAAGCTAAATTAACTGTTGGATTGCCGTTATAGTATGCACCAATCTCACCAAAGACACCCCAACGATTAGTAATTGCTGGAGAGAAACCGATCCCTACATAAGGAGCGATATTGTTTTTGTAAGATAAGTCACCAGTTACACGACCTGTAGTTCCACCGACAGTTTGATAACGGTTACCGTCTACAGTAATAGTGCCATCAGCACCCGTACGACCTTCTAAACCATAATCATTATCAATATAACCTACACCTGCTGCCATGTAGAACCAGTTCGCCCAAGGACGAATTTCAGCATTTAAATAGGTTAAGTTATTATCCATATCTAGGTCATATTTAGTCCCATTAACTGAGATATCATCAGACCAGGAAATATCACCGCCGTTATAACCTAAAGTTACACCTACATATGGGTTAGCACTCCAGGAAATTGCACCACCATAACCGGTAGTACCGACTTCAGCACGAACAGAAGCTGGTTTAAAGAAAGAGAATTCAGCAACGCCTTCATCTGTTACGATTGTTTCATCAGCAGCCATGACAGATCCAGCTGTGGCAGCTAGAACGGATACTGCTAAAAGTTGATATAAAGCTTTCATTATTTCTCTCCTCAAAAGAACTTATTTTGATCATTAGTTATTCGTGATAGGCTCAATATAAAGGACTTAAAAAATATTTTTTATTCGCATTTTGCTCATCTTTTGTTATTTTTTGATACAAATTAATTTTTCTTGTTGAGAACCAAGTGTTTTCTAACACTTCTCCTACATTTCAACATAATGAAAAAGTATACTTATCACTTTAATAATTTCACGCTTTCTACACTTTTGGTTATTTTTCATCTATTTTTAGTGCTTTCAACTATTTTTCCTGCAATATAGTGTAAAATCTAGAAAATTTTTTTCTGGAAGGAAGATCATGTCGCAGCTTTCAACAATCATTGAACAAGCGTTTGAAGACCGTGCGAATTTTACAGCTGCAGATTGCTCTGCTGAAATTCGTCAAGCAGTAGAGGAAGTAATTGCTGGTCTAGACAATGGTACTTTACGTGTTGCTGAAAAAATCGATGGTGAATGGGTTGTTCATCAATGGATTAAAAAAGCGGTATTGTTATCATTTAAATTAAACGACAATAAACCAATGGAAGCTTGTGATCTTCGTTTCTATGACAAAGTAGAGACTAAATTCTCAGGTTGGACTGAAGAACAATTCAAGGCTGCTGGTGTACGTGTCGTACCACCTGCTGTCGCACGTAAAGGTTCTTTCCAGGCTAAAGGCGTGATCTTGATGCCTTCTTATGTCAACATCGGTGCTTATGTAGATGAAGGCACGATGGTGGATACTTGGGCAACTGTAGGTTCATGTGCACAAATTGGTAAAAATGTTCACTTGTCAGGTGGTGTAGGTATTGGTGGTGTGCTTGAACCGCTTCAGGCGAATCCAACTATTATTGAAGATAACTGCTTTATCGGTGCACGTTCTGAAATCGTTGAAGGCGTAATCGTTGAAGAAGGTTCTGTGATTTCAATGGGCGTATTCATTGGTCAATCAACCAAGATTTATGACCGCGCCACTGGCGAAATTCATTATGGTCGCGTACCAGCTGGATCTGTCGTTGTTGCAGGTAGCCTTCCGTCTAAATGCGGTACTTACAGCCTGTATGCTGCAATTATCGTGAAAAAAGTTGATGCACAAACTCGTTCTAAAACAAGCCTGAACGATCTATTACGCGAAGACTAAGATGTCTTAACTTAGAGGATACATTCGTGTTCCTCGGAGCTTCAACCGCTCCTCGTCTCTACGATTAGTAATGATCGTAGGGATTTTTATTTTTATACCCGGTTATTTATTTTTCATTGGTTAGTTTTGTTATGAATACGCTTCGATCTTCCGCAATTCCTGTCTCTGATCCGTCTGCGGGTTTACGCATTACGGAGATTTTCTATTCATTGCAAGGTGAAGCCAATGCCGCAGGACTGCCAACGGTATTTATCCGTTTAACCGGTTGTCCATTACGTTGTAGCTATTGTGATACCACCTATTCCTTTGAAGGCGGTGAGCGTCAGTCTCTGGACGATATTATCCAGACCACGCTTGATTTTAAAACCCCTTATGTTTGTGTGACCGGCGGTGAACCACTGGCACAACCAAATGCCCTACCCCTGATGCAGCGACTTGCGGATTTAGGATGTGAAGTTTCACTTGAAACCAGTGGCGCTTTAGATGTGTCCAAAGTGGATTCACGTGTTTCCAAAGTTTTAGATTTAAAAACACCAACTTCAGGTGAAGTTGCACGGAATTTGCTTTCTAATCTCGATCATTTAACTGCACATGATCAAATCAAGTTTGTGATATGCAATCGTGAAGACTATGAATGGTCAAAGCAGCAGTTAGAACAGTACCAACTTCAAGACAAAGTGAGTACAGTGTGGTTTTCACCTGCATTTGCGGTTGAAAAAGGTGCGGTTCGGTTACCCCCACTGGCACGTGATTTGGCTCAGTGGATTTTAGAAGACCATCTCCCTGTTCGTTTTCAGTTACAGCTGCACAAGTTGTTATGGAATGATGAAACTGGTCGTTAATTTTTTGTAAAGTATTTTTTTGGAGAATCAGCTTATGCGCCCTCGTGCCATTGTCCTGTTATCTGGCGGATTAGACTCAACAACATGTCTGGCTTGGGCGCAGGCACGCTATGAATGTATCGCACTCAGTTTTCGATATGGTCAGCGTTCAACGACCGAGCTGGATGCAGCAAAAGCTTTAACGCAACGTGCGGGTGTGGAACATCGAGTAATCAATATTGATTTGGGTAATCTGGGTGGCTCAGCCCTTACCGATCATAGTATTGAGGTGCCCGACCATGAACAGGCTGGCATTCCGATTACCTATGTTCCAGCACGTAATACTATCTTCTTGTCTTACGCCTTAGCAGCAGCTGAAGTGTTCGAAGCTGAAGCGATTGTCATCGGAATTAATGCGGTTGATTACTCCGGTTATCCGGATTGCCGTCCGGAATTTATTGACGCATTTGCCAACATGGCGCGCCTTGCAACCAAGGTTGGCGTAGAGGGTCAGGCACTCAAATTTGAAACACCTTTGTTACATTTATCCAAAGCAAATATTATTCGCTTAGGTATTGAACATGGCGTAGACTACAGTCAAACGGTGTCATGCTATCAAGCAGATGACCAAGGACGTGCCTGTGGCAAATGCGACAGTTGTCGTTTACGTAAACAGGGTTTTGCGGACGCAGGTGTTGAAGACCCGACACGTTATATACCGTAATAACAAGGTAGAGTTTATGAAGAATTTAAAATCAAGCATCGTGCTTTCAGCAATTGTTTCAGCTGCTGCTATGTTCGCAACTACGGCTCAAGCGGCTGATGACAAATTACAACAAGCTTATAAAAGCACCAATGTAAAATCTGCATTGATCAATGTTTGTAAAAATGAAACTGGCAAAAGTAAAAAATTGACGGCTGCTGAAGTCAGCAAATATTGTGGTTGTGCTATTGAAGCAGATGGAAAATTAACCAATGCACAAAAATGGGAAATTCAAAGCACCATTAACCAGAAGAAAAGCCCAGGCACTTTAGCTTTTGTACAGAAGCAGAATAAAGATCTTCAAGCATGCTTTGGTCCACAGTTAACAGGCAAACTGAAAACTTTGACTGAAGAAGCAATGAAATCAGCCCAAGCGGCACCAAAGAAATAATATCTGATTATTCTTTGATAAAATAAGCCACTATAATGTGGCTTATTTTTTTTGAAAAAATTTAGAGAAAACAGGAGTTTTTATGTCTGAAATTAGTTTGCTTGACCAGAATTTTCCTGCGACGACAGGCGAAATCAATTTAACCCAGTTGAATACAGAATGGCTGGTGATTTATTTTTATCCTAAAGATTCTACGCCAGGCTGTACGACTCAGGCAGTTGGATTTTCCTGTTTAAAAGATCAGTTCGATGCTTTAAACACCACAATTCTTGGCGTATCACGTGATTCGGTAAAAGCGCATCAGAACTTTACTGAAAAGCAAAATTTGAGTATCAATCTGATCAGCGATAAAGAAGAAGTGTTGTGCAATCACTTTGATGTGATTAAAGAAAAGAACATGTATGGCAAACAAGTGATGGGCATTGAGCGTTCAACTTTTATTTTCCATAATAGCCAACTGGTCAAAGAATACCGTAAGGTCAAAGCAGCAGGTCATGCAGAACAAGTTCTGGAAGATTTAAAAGCTTTGCAAGCTGCTTAATTGCATGCTTACCGTATAGACAAAAGCTCGAAATATTCGGGCTTTTTTTATAAAAAATTTCATATCATCAAGTATTTTATATCTACCCTAGTTCATTTCACACTGTCCCGAAAGATGAAGATTCACTTTATCTCCTACCCCGGCAATTCCTTTTTTCATACCAAAATCCCTACGGTTAATCACGGCAGATGCCTGAACATCAAGCAGGTTGGCATTCGACATACTGGGTTTAAAGGTTGTTTCGAAAATCACAGGCTTGGTCACACCGCGCAGGGTTAAATGACCTAAAACATTGTATTTGCCATTGCCCAAGTCTTTAAACTGGATACTTTTAAAAATTACAGTCTTATATTTTTCTACATAAAACAGGTCTTCGCCCAAAATCATATGTTTAAATAGCGGCTTACTAAAGCTTAAACTTTCCACATCCATGACCAGATGGGTTGAGGCATTTTGCGGTGCTTTAGCATCAAACTGCATCGTGGATTGAACCTGATTGAACTTGGCTTTAACCACAGTCAGTCCCATTGACTTGATCTCAAAACCGACATCACTTTTGGGAGTTAAGGTCCATGATCTTGCAAAAGACTGACTGGTCAAAGCTAAACAGATCGCCAGGCTAAGGAGCCCAGTTTTTATTATTTTTTTCAATTTTAAATCCACCTTGTTTAATTTCTTATTGATCGGATTTAAGTCCACGGCTTAATCTGAAACTAATTTTTTTGTTTTTTGAGCGAACAGGTTTTCGTTATTTTTATACCAGTTTATTGAAGTTTTTGTAAAATCATTCATGACTAACGGACAAAATACTTGCGCTGATTTTTCTCTGATAAATGGTCCTGCTAAGCTAGCAGGAGACTGGCATCATCTTATAAAATTCTGATTTTATAAATTTTTTATATAAGACAGATCGTTGATTTTAAGCTCAATATAGATTGAAATATCCATACTTGCAGCACTGAAAAGAGTTGTTTTCTGCGCTGACCATTCTCGATACCTATCTAAAATGACACCTTTAGACAACTCTTAACCAATCTATCCACTTTCGTAGCCTGAATCAAATACTGAGTATTAATGACACCGCGACGCCCCACATGGTACATGCAATAATAGCATCCAGTATTTTCCATGCTTTTGGATGTTGAAACCAAGGCGTCAGTATTTTTGCTCCATATCCCAAACTAAAGAAAAAAAACCAGGAAGCACAGACAGCACCTAAAGCAAACCACCATTTTCCTAAAGCGTATTGGGTTGAAATTGATCCAATCAATATGACTGTGTCTAAGTAAACATGCGGATTCAGCCAGGTAAAAGCCAGGCAGATCATCAGTACTTGTAGAAAATGCTCTGTTAGCTGACCACTTGGTGCCAAAACCTCTGTTGATTTAAATGCGCTGATCGCATGGTGTAAACCATAATAAAATAGGAATCCTGCGCCAATATATTTAGAAAATATAACAATATCCGGATAATGTTCAATGACGCGCGCAAAGCCCAGTACGCCAAGCAGAATTAAAATGGAATCAGACAAGGCACAAATCACACAGACCCAGAACACATGCTGCTGTTTTAAACCTTGCTTTAATACAAAAGCATTCTGTGCACCGATACTGACAATCAGGCTCATTCCCACAGCAAAACCACTCATCATATAACTGAACATCACATTCCCCTTTTTTTGAATAAATGAATTATGCAAAAAAATGAGTGCGATTAATTAAAACTAAGTTAATATTAATTTAACTAAATTATTTTTAGATAACAGATATGCTGAATGCAAAACAATGTGATGCTTTTTACGCAGTTGCAAAAACGGGAAGTTTCGATCTTGCTGCCGAGCAGCTAAATATTACTGCCTCGGCAGTGACCCTTCGTGTTCAAAGTCTGGAAAAAAAATTGGGACAATTGCTTCTGGTGAGAGATCGGCCTTGCCGTGTGACTCAATCCGGACAAACCTTATTGCATTATTTACAGCATCAACGTTTGCTAGAACAGAATCTGATGCAGGATTTGGGTGGACAATTGCAACAGGAAGGTTTCTATTGTCTGAATATTGCCACCAATGCTGATTCGCTCGCGACCTGGCTATTACCAACCTTACAAGCCCAGCTGATCCAGCATAAAATTGTGTTGCATTTTCAGGTGGATGATCAATCACAGACTCATCATCTGTTAGAAGCAGGTCTCGTCAATGCCTGTTTGAGTACTGAAGCCAAGGCAATGAAAGGTTGCCGGGCAGAATTGATCGGACAGATGCAATACCGTCTCGTTGCTACGCCTGAATTTTCCCGAAACTGGTTTCATCAAGGCGTACATCGGGATGCGCTACGCCTTGCCCCTGCCATTATTTTTAATGAAAAAGACCAACTCCATACCCAATTTATTCAGCACGAATTTGGCCTGAATCTAGCACAATATCCTCACTTTTTTATTCCATCGACCCATGCATTTTTTGATGCGATTGTCATGGGTCTAGGCTATGGCTGGCTGCCGGACTATCAAACTAGGAATTTGCTGGAGTCAGGTCGACTGCTTGAACTTTCAAGTGAGATGCGAATTGAAGTCCCCTTGTATTGGCATCACTGGAAAGAACAGTCTCCTGGTCTAGAAATCCTTGGGGAGTGTTTGAAACAGCATGCTCAAACTACCATGAATCAACCCATACCAACCTGATACTTTTAAAGCAGATTGGTTTTATCATTCTGGGCAAATTTTTCACTGAGTTGCTGATAGGTCGTGGTTTTTTGGAAATTCTCTAGAAAATCAATCGTGCCTTGTGGAAATTTATCCCGTTGAATTTCGCCGCGATAATAAGCTTCACGCATCGGCGTAGCGGATAAGGCATCTTCAAGGCTGTCAAGTTCGACCATTTTCCATTCTGGAAAAAACTTTAAATAATAAGAAGAATCATCTTTAAAGTGCCCAATCAGCCCAACTTTGGCATTTGGTTCAATAACCTGATTCACCAGCGATTTCACCAGTTTTTGCCATTTTTCATCATTATAAACATCTATGACTCCTACAAATTTGATCCGAGCCCGATCTTCTGGACTAAAATTTGACAGGATCATGGCTTCACGCTCCGAAGCCAAGAATGGATTCTTGATATTGCGTTCATTTTGCGCAGAACCGAGAGCCAAAATCACATGTTGACTGTGCTGCAGGGCAATATTAATAGTTTGCATGTGTGCCAGATGAAAAGGCTGAAAGCGGCCAATGAAAACCAGATAATCAAATGTATAGTTCATAAGGGATCAGTTTTTTATGACTCATGAGTTGTGCTGTCCCAATAAATATGCGACATAATCATTCCCATAAAATCAAATTAAGTTTTAAAGCAAGGATAGTACGATGACACTGAGCTGTATTCAACAACCTCATGAGCATTTGAATGCGAATTTAGAACATGGTGTACTCACTTTGGCCATCAATCGCCCGGAAGCGAAAAATGCGCTATATAGCGAGCTTTATTTATGGATTGCGAAAGCCTTGGATGAAGCAGATCAGGCGCCTGAAGTTCGTGTAGTTGTATTGCGTGGTCAGGATGCAGACTTTAGTGCCGGTAATGATATGCAGGATTTTATGAAATCTGCTGCGAAGAAAGGTCAGGCACCCGCTGCTGAAGGCCCGCCGTTTGTTTTACTCAAATCTGCTGCAAAATTTTCCAAGCCTTTGATTGCTGCGGTGCGTGGTGTTGCAATCGGCATTGGCGTGACAATCTTACTGCATTGTGATCTAGTTTATAGTGACAATACTGCCCTGTTCCAGATTCCATTTGTCAGTCTGGGTTTATCGCCTGAAGGCGCTTCAAGCAAGCTGTTGATTCAGCAAGCGGGTTATCATAAAGCGGCAGAATTATTGCTGACTGCGCAAAAATTCAATAGCGAAAAAGCGCTCGACGCAGGTCTGGTGAATAGCATTGAAGAAGATGTTTACACTAAAGCAGCAGCACAAGCTGCCCAGCTCTCTGCCCTGCCATTGGCATCACTGGTGCAATCCAAATCCTTGATGAAACACAATGTGAATGAAATTGTAGAATGGATTGACCATGAAGCAGAAATTTTCATGCAGCGTGTCGGCTCGCCAGAAATGCTGGAAGCGGTTCAAGCGTTTATGCAAAAACGTAAACCTGATTTCACACAATTCAACTAATTTTCAAACTTATGAGTTCAATGAGGTGGTTTAGACTGCCTCAATCTTTTATTTTTCCAAGAATCTGAAGTATGCCAAATCAAAACTCCCAAACCTCTTCCCAAACAACAGACAGTTCAAATCCAGAAAAGAAACGTTATTACGAACCTGCACCTCAAGATATAGATGTCGATAATTTTCGTAAGGTGATTGAAAGCCGACGTTCGGTGCGTAAATTTACCAAAAGGCCAATTCCTGTCGAAGTTCTAGATGCCTGTCTGGATCTGGCATTGTTGGCCCCGAATTCGTCGAACTTGCAGCCTTGGACTTTTTATGTGGTACAAAATCCGGGCAAGAAAAAACGTCTGGTCAAAGCCTGTATGAGTCAACTGGCAGCCAAAACAGCTTCTGAGCTAATTGTCTGTATCGCACGTACCGACCGTATCGATGAAATGGCGAAACGTAATGTGAATGAATTTCCATTTCCTGAAGCACCGCCCGCGATTAAGAAATACTATAAATATATTCCCTACAACTATAAGACTGGTTATCTGAATGCTTTTGGTAACTTTAAGAAAGTGGCTTTCAAAGTTGCCCGTACACTGGACAAACAAATGCCAGTTTCTGCTTTCAGTCCAGCTGATGCGAAACTGTGGGCTACCAAAACAACGGCGCTCGCTTGTGAAAATCTGGTCTTAGCTTTACGTGCTTATGGTTTTGACAGCTGTATGATGGAAGGTTTTGATGAGCCGATGGTTCGTGAAATTCTGAAATTAAATGATGAACAGTATCCGGTCATGGTAATTGGTGCGGGTGAACGTGCTGAGGATGGAGTATTTTTCCCACAGTACCGTTTTGATCGTGAGCTGTTTATTCAGAAGGTTTAATAGCAGCTATAGAAAAACAAAGCCTTAAGTTCTACCTCATTTGGTGATATGGATATCGCGCTTAGGCAGAGATTCAAGAATGAATTTCTGCCTAACACATAATTTTGCTTATCCTATGCAATATATTTTTCGTTCTTTAAAGCCCTATCAGCCTGCAAACAGAGAGTGAAGTCTTCACGCTATATGAAGGCTATGCCATCTTAAAAATGCCAGTAAATAATCAAAACCTATGAATAGTGGGTTCTCAATTTCCAATAATCAATCCAGTTACAATGAAACCCGACGGGTACACGTACCGGTAAATGAATGGTTGCAATCGGCCCTTCAGTCATATGCTGTGCATCCAGAATCACTACCCTAGATGGACTATCATCTAAAGCATGAACATAAGACATCAGCCAGCCCTCATTTTCAGCTTGAGCCCCTTCCCGTGCGACGAATATCACCTCTCCTGTCACCCAGTTTTCTCCAAAAGAATAGCTTTCTGAATTGCCAGTTTCCACATCATGGCTCAAAAGAGTATTGCTGCTGACACGAGAAGGATCATCAAACTCGCCAAAGGAAATAGTGTAGACATAACGATAAGGCCGCCCGGTATAAGCTTCATTAATCTGTGGGAATTCCTGTTTCATCTCGGATAATATCGTCCGAGCCACTTTTCCAGTGCCGTGTTCAAAAATGAACCGCTCCAGCCGAATATCCTGATCTTCAATCGGTCCCTGAATCGAACTGACCAAGGCTTTGGAGTGCACCACCACATCCATAACCACATCACCAGAATCCAGCTCATAAGCATTCACGGTATGAAAAATAAAACAGGGATCAATCTCATACCAGCGAATATCAATTGCCTTACCGTCAAAAGGCAATATACCCATGCGTGCCTGCCGTTTTGGATTCCATTGATATGGCAACATTGAACCCTTTAAAGCACTGCGTACAGAAAAGTTTACATTCAGGTCCAGAATCAGCACATGAGATCTGGTAATGGCACAATCATGAATCATCGGACCATGTTTCACTGGAATGTCGACATAATGTTTCAACTTACCTTTTGAATCTATCTGCAAATAAAAAACTTTGTTCTGACTTAAAGCATCATAACAAATCGCATGAATATCGCCCGTTTCAGGATCAATATGCGGATGGGCAGTAAATGGAAAATCCTGATCATCTTCAAATAAATGATGTCGTTTTGACTCCAGTGCAGCATTCAACTCAACTGGATATGCACCCGCTTCTACCAGTGCCCAGATTTTTCCGGCAAAGTAGATGACATTGGTATTGACTGCATCCGCGACACCTCGCGTTTTACCGGGAATTTGTGGTCGATGAAGTTTTTTCTGCACACTGGCAGAACCGATATAACTGCTTTTATACCAATGTGCCTCACCACCCTTCAGTCTGAGCGCATGCAACATGCCATCGCCCGTAAACCAGTGATAGTTGCGTGGGTTTTTGACTGTAATAGGATTTGGACCAATCCGCATTAATGCACCATCCAGTTCTGCAGGAATCTGCCCTTCAACCTTTAAATCTGTGGAAAAGTGTTCCTGCCGCTCTGGTGCAAATATACCTTCCAGATAGGGATTATCTGGCGAATATGGAATGCGCTGATGCAAGATTTCTGTACCGTACTGGATAGATTTACTGAGGGTATTCTTAAGCGCACTGCTCAGCGGTTTTGGCCACGGCATTGTTATTTTCCTTATTATATTTTCTCTTTGGATTATTCTGGAAGAAATGATAATAACAAAAGCAGGTCGGCTGGTTTCTGAATCTAGATTAACGGCGCGCTAAGTCAAACGCGCCGCAGCAGAGCATCAATTTTATAATTTTAGACTTTGATATCCAGAAGCTGAATAAACTCAAAGGCCGGCTCTTCATAAGGATGACTTTCTTTCAGCGCCTTGGCCACATCGACTGCCTTTTCATCAGGCACCAGAATTTCTACCCGCCATTCTTCTACCTGTTCCAGTTTACCCACTTCACCAATATGCGGATCTGCACCTTCCTGTGGTTTAAACTGTCCGGTTCCTAAAACCTGCCAGGCACAATTCGTATACTCACCAATACCGCCCGCTCCTGCTGCAAATATCGCATTCTTGGTGTCTTCCAGGTTTTCATCCGGCACGTAATAAATCAGCTTTAACATATATTCCTTCCTACAATTCAGATACTTGTTGTATTGTTAAGTGCTTGGGTAATCATCTTCAATGCAGGATTTTGAGAATTCTTGTTAAATGTTGCATATAAATCCAGTTTTGGCAGTGCCTGATCAGTCTGGACAATTTTCACATGATCATTCAAAAACCGCAGTAAATATTCAGGCGCAAAACTAAAGCCCATTCCCATATTGGTCAGATTGATGTGTTGCAAGACATTGGTCACCCACAACAGCTGTTCATGCTCAAGCTGATCAATGCAGAGTAGTCTATCCAGCTTTTCATAAAATACTGGTGAAGCATTCTGCTCACACATAATTATATTATGGTTTTTTAGTTCCTGTAATTTCAGGATTCGATCTGTAGAATGTAAGTGCTGAGCGGCTATCAGATAAATTTGCTCGGTTAATAAATGAATATTCTCAAAATCTGGATGGTCCAGATGAAAGCGGGTAATACATAAATCCAGTTCAGCATTTTTTAGCCGCTGAATCTGTTCCATACAGGTCAAGCTATGCAGATGGATTTTCAAGTCCGGCATGGTTTTTTTAAGCTGTGCCAGAATCTGCGGCATCACTTTGATTTCTGCAACATTCAGAAAGCCAATATGAATCTGGTTATTTTTCTGCTGTGCGACCTGGCGTGCTGCTGCCACTGCCAACTTGGCATTTTCCAGTGCTTTTTCGGCATAGATCTGAAAAGCTCGCCCTTCATCGGTGAGTTTGACCTTTCTGGATGAACGATCAAACAGCATGACGCCTACTTCCTGCTCCAGATCCTTAATTTGCTGGCTTAATGACGGCTGAGCGGTAAACAGTTTTTCGGCAGCCTTGGTAAAACTTTGTTGCTGCGCCACAGTAATAAAATAGCGTAAATGTCGAAGTTCCATAGCCTGCCCGGTTTCTGATCAGGTCAGCATCTTAAGATTATGACCCACGTATTGCAAATAAGAATAGGTCGATAGTTTATATGAATATCGCTATATCAACAGATCCTGTTTTACTAGACTGCCTGATTATATAGATAGCTTGTTCTTCACCTATACACATGGAGTCTTGTATGACACAACACTATGACACTGATGTTCTGATCATTGGTACTGGTTCTGCAGGTTCAACATTAGGTTTGGCTTTGGCGAATTATGGTATCAAGGTACAACTGTTTACCCAGTTTAGCTGGCTGGCCAATAGTCCACGTGCCCATATTACCAATCAGCGTGCCATGGAAGTATTACGTGATTTAGGTATTGAAGAACAGGTTAAAGAGATTGCAACACCATGGGAACAGATGGGTGAAAGCCTGATTACCACCAGTCTGGTCGGCGAAGAAATCGCCCGTTTAAGTGCATGGGGTACCGGTGATGAACGTCATGGTGACTATATCCAAGGCAGTCCATGTCCTTTAGTTGATTTGATCCAACCCAAAATGGAAGCTTTACTGGTGAAAAATGCCGGTGAACGTGGTGCAATTTATAACTTCAATACTGAATACCTGTCACATGTGCAGGACGAAGATGGCGTGACTGCTACTTTCCTGAACCGCATTACCAATACTGAATTTAGCTTAAGAGCAAAATATCTGGTGGGTATGGATGGTGCTAAATCTCGTGTATTGGAACAGCTCGGCTTGCCACTGGAAGGCGTGATGGCACGTGCCGGTACCGTCTATGTGACCTTTAAAGCTGATCTTTCTCAATACGTTCAGCACCGTCCTGCGATTCTGCAATGGATCGTGAATCCTGAAGCCAGCTTTGGCGATCTCGGTATGGGATTGTTACGTGCCATTACGCCATGGAATGAATGGATCATGGGTTGGGGCTTTGACATTTCCAAAGGCGAACCACAAGTTACTGAAGAACAGGTCCGTGCCCGCCTGAATGCTTTTGTTGGTACTGAAGTCGAAGAAGTTGAAATCCAGAAATTATCGTACTGGTATGTGAACCAGACCTGGGCCACTGAATATTCTAAAGGTCGAGTGTTTTGTGGTGGTGATGCAGTACACCGTCATCCACCATCGAGTGGCCTAGGTTCAAATACCTGCATGCAGGATGCCTTTAATCTAGGCTGGAAACTGGCATACGCGGTAAAAGGCTGGGCTGCACCTTCCCTGCTGGATTCCTATACCACCGAGCGTGCACCGGTCGGCAAGCAGATTGTAGCGCGTGCGAACCAGTCACGTTTTGATTATAAATACCTGAAAGAAGTCTTTGGTTTTGATCAAGGTGTGACGACTCAGAAGCAAATGCTGGAACGTATCTTTGCGGAAGATGAGCAAGGTGCTGAAATCCGTCAAAAACTATTTGAAGCTTTGGAAATTAAAAACTTCGAATTTAATGCACAAGGTGTAGAACTGAACCAGCGATATAGCTCCAATACGGTGATTGCAGAATCCGAGCCTGAGATTTTTGAAAAAGATGAGCAGCTTTATTTACAGGCAACCACTCGCCCAGGCGCTAAAGTTCCGCATACTTGGCTGATCAATGCCAAAGGTCAAAAGCAGTCGACACTGGATATTACGGGTAAAGGTCGTTTTACCCTGCTCACAGGTTTATCCGGTAAAGGCTGGAAACAGGCGGCAGAAGCATTGGATTTGCCATATCTGGATGTGACTCAGATTGGTTCACGTGGCTATCGTGATGTGTATGGAACCTGGAATGCCAAGTCTGAAATTCATGAATCTGGTGCAGTACTGGTTTGTCCGGATGGTTATGTGGCTTGGCGTTATCAGGACAGTACCAATAAAGCTTTTGATTATGAAAATACGTTAAAGGCGGTATTGAAGCAGGTTCAATTGGTTATTTAAATTATAAAGCCACCTTAATGGTGGCTTTCTTAAAGCTGATGATCAAGAACCCTGCAGCAAGTAACTGCCCACAACGAACAATATTTGTAGTCCTACAACAATACAAAACAACATCCAGCCTTTCTGACGCATTGCCGCCTTATCCATTATTCTAAGTGTTTTAGCCATGTCATCACCTCATCTTTGAGAATTGATACTGAACCGATCTATTCCATCTTTCTTTTATAGTGCAATAAAGTTGTGCATAAAACATACCATAGCACTTTATATACAATATAAAAGCAAAATCTAAACCAACTCAGCAGGAAGAAAAAAAATTAAAAAATCAGAATGCTTAAAAAGCAAAAATCCACCAAATTGGTGGTTGAATAATCCTATGTTAGTGAATTTATTTTAATTTTTCCATACAGTAAAATTAAAATACTATTTAAAAACAATATTTATAATAAAAAATTCATTCACCTTGTTTTAATTTCCAAGATGAGAATAAAAACACGGACATTGTACCAGCCAAATTCACTACTAATTCTGCATGTCTTGGAGAAGGTTTAAAGTTTATTTTACCTTGCCCATGAGCATCACCCACTTTATTTCTCAATGATCCTAAACCTTCAATGATGGAACTACATCCTCCGAGAATTTGTTTGAAAGTCTGCTCCGTATGTTGAGATGAAGCAAGGTTTAATTCTTTACTCACCAATCTATACAGTTGATTTATATCTGGAGCATTGCCATAACCGACTTCGTATTCATCAAGAATATATTTGCAGGTCGATTCTAAAAGTGTTCGAGCTAATGTAATCGCACCTTCGGGATCTGTACTTCTTCGCTCTAATGCTTTCTGCCATATTTGATGTATATAATCCGAGCTTAATTCAGCAATCTTCAACTGTACTACCTGATCCAATGGAGGAACATCTAGACTTTCTAATACATTAAAGAATTCTTTAAATTCCGAATAAATATAATTTTCACGTTCAGCGTAAGATTCAAAATCCCACTTAATCCTAGCTTCAAATTCATCTAATGTGCGTGTGTCTTTAATAAAAAATGGAATATATTCATAAAAGTTTTTAAATGTCAGTAACTCTTGTCTAAGCTGCATAAATGCCTCTGAAGAACCTTTTTCATAAGTATCAGTAGCTCTAGCTATTAGCAATTCTTGTAAAAGTAAAACTTTTTCAATTAAATCGGACATTTGAGGACTCTTTATTCATTTTTTAATCTTTTTCAATTCTATATCTAATCACCTATAAATCTATAATTTGCTTATTAAAAAAGCCCCTTTCGGGGCTTTTTTAATTCTTGATTATATCAATTAGCCAATAAATTTACGTGCATTACGGAACATACGTAACCAAGCACCGTCTTGATCCCAGTCTTCTGGTTTCCATGAATGCTGGATCGCGCGGAAGTTACGTTCAGGGTGCGGCATCATAATCGTTGCACGGCCATCCTGAGACGTTACACCGGTAATACCTTCTGGTGAACCGTTCGGGTTCAATGGATATTGTTCAGTTGCATTGCCATGGCTATCTACATAACGTAGAACCACCTGATTCGATGCATTCAGTGCAGCAAAGTTTTCCGCCGTTGCAACTGCACGACCTTCACCATGCGCCACAGCGATCGGCAGAATCGAACCTTGCATGTCTTGTAACAATACTGAATTCGATTTTTCCACACGAACGTTCACTGCTCGCGCTTCAAATACTTCAGACGTATTGCGATGGAAACGTGGCCAAGCATCCGCACCCGGAATTAATGGAGCCAATTGAGACAACATTTGACAACCATTACAGATACCGAGCGAGAAGGTTTCTTGACGGTTGAAGAATTTCTCAAACTGGTCACGCAATTTAGCATTGAACAATACGGATTTCGCCCAGCCCCCACCAGCGCCCATCACGTCACCATACGAGAAGCCACCACACGTTACCAAACCTTCGAAATCATCCAGGCTGATACGACCTGCCAGCAAGTCACTCATGTGGACGTCAACGGTATTGAAACCGACTTTGTCGAAAGCTGCCGCCATTTCAATATGACCATTCACACCCTGCTCACGCAGAATTGCCATATTTGGACGACGCAAGTTAATGAAAGGTGCTTCAATCGCTTCGTTCAAGTCGAATGTTGGTTGGGCGATAATACCTTTGTGCGCTTTATCAGTAATTAAGGCAAATTCCTGATCTGCAGTTTGTACGTTGTCACGTAGGCGCTGGATTTGATGAGAAACTTCAGTCCATGCCACTTGCAGATCAGCACGTTCAAGTACCAGACCATTTACAGACAATTGGTCAGAATTATTTACAGTACCCACCACTGCAATTGCATCTTTAAGCGTAGATGCTGCAACTTCAGCTTGTAGATCTTCCCAGTCTGCTTTGGCAATTTGCAGAACTGCACCGATTTCTTCAGCGAACAATGAAGCAACAGATTGATCTTCAAGTGCGACACCAAGACGTGAAGCGAACATCATTTCTGCAACAGTTGCCAATAAACCACCATCACCGATGTCATGATACGCTTTGATTAAGCCACGGTTGTTCCAGTCTTGAACCAATGCGAAAAATGCTTTGAAGTCATCGAAACTGTCGACATCAGGCGTCACTGAACCGATTGCTTTATACACCTGCGCCAGAATCGAACCACCTAGACGGAACTGACCTTTAGACAGATCAATACGAACCAGTACAGATTCAAGATCTTTTAATTCAGGAGTCAATGTTTGACGTACATCAGTCACTGGTGCAAATGCAGTGATCACACCTGACATTGGAGAAGTCACAGACTTGTCTTCACCTTCGTCATTCCAGGTGGTACGCATAGACAATGAGTCTTTACCGACCGGAATCGCGATACCGAGTGCAGGACACATTTCCATACCGATAGCTTTCACGCCTTCGAACAATGCCTGGTCTTCGCCAGGTTGACCCGCAGCAGCCATCCAGTTTGCAGACAATTTGATATCACTGATTTTTTCAATCTTCGCAGACATGATGTTAGAGATCGATTCAGCCACAGATAAACGTGCTGATGCAGCAGGATTCAACAACGCTACTGGAGGACGTTCACCCATTGCCATTGCTTCACCGGTGTAACCGACAAGACTTGTAGTTGTTACTGCAGCATCCGCGACAGGAACCTGCCAGCGACCCACCATCTGGTCACGCGCGACCATACCGGTAATCGAACGGTCACCAATACTGATCAGGAATGATTTAGAAGCCACTGTCGGGTTTTTCAGAACGCGATAAATCGCATCTTTTAAATCCGTAACTTTAGCCGCGTCAAAATCATCGCCTTTACGTTCAATCGTTTCATAGGAACGGCTCATACGCGGAGTACCGCCAAGCATCACCTGCATTGGCATATCCACCGGTTTGTTGCCGAACAATGGATCTTCAACGGTTAAGTGACGTGCTTCAGTCGCCTCACCCAGTACTGCAAACGGACAACGTTCACGCGCACAGATTGACTCAAATAATTCTAAAGAAGATGGACGAATCGCCAATACATAACGTTCTTGCGCTTCGTTTGACCAGATCTCCATTGGCGACATGCCAGGTTCTAAAGATGGAATCTTACGAAGATCTAGCACCGCACCCAATTCGTGATCATTCACCAGTTCAGGCATGGCATTTGATACACCACCCGCACCGACATCATGTACCGACACGATTGGGTTGTGGTCTTCCATGCGCCAGCAAGTATCGATCACTTCTTGGCAACGGCGTTCCATTTCCGGGTTTTCACGTTGTACTGAGGCAAAATCAAGGTTCTCGCCCAATTTGCCGCTATCTACAGAAGATGCAGCACCCCCGCCAAGACCGATCAGCATGGCTGGACCACCGAGCACGATCAATAAGTCACCCGGTAAGATCGGATCTTTTTCAACGTGATCTGGACGGATATTTCCGTAACCACCAGCGATCATGATTGGCTTATGGAAACCTTTAACATCGCCATTCACGTTTTGTTCAAAAGTACGGAAGTAACCATTTAAAGCTGGACGACCAAATTCGTTATTGAACGCAGCACCACCCAATGGGCCTTCAATCATGATTTGTAACGGCGATGCCATACGCGATGGTTTGCCGTAGTTTTCTTCCCAAGGCTGTTCAAAGCCCGGAATATTCAGGTTAGATACGGTGAAGCCGGTTAAACCTGCTTTAGGCTTACCACCACGACCGGTCGCACCTTCGTCACGGATTTCACCGCCTGAACCTGTCGCTGCACCGGCAAATGGTGCAATCGCAGTTGGATGGTTGTGGGTTTCCACTTTCATCAGGATATGCGCGGCCTGGCTCTTGTATTTATAAACCTGATGACCATTGTCTTCTTGGGTTGGATAAAAACGCTGGGTATCCGAACCAACAATCACTGAAGCGTTGTCTTTATAAGCCGACAATACATCTGTCGGTGATTCTTTATAGGTGTTCTTGATCATCTGGAACAACGACAATGGCTGAACTTCACCATCAATCGTCCATTCCGAACCAAAAATTTTATGACGGCAATGCTCAGAGTTGGCTTGCGCAAACATCATCAATTCGATGTCATTCGGATTACGACCTAGCTTGATGAAAGCCTCAGTCAGGTAATCAATTTCGTCCATTGATAATGCAAAACCAAATTCATTATTGGCTTTTACCAGTGCTTCTTTACCTTCACCCAGAATATCAATCGAGTTCAGTGGTTTTGGCGCAGTTTCTACAAATAATACCGCAGCATCTTCAATCGCATTGAATACGCTTTCGGTCATACGGTCGTGAAGTACTTGCAATGCTTCTTTAGAGAGCTCTTTTACGCCCTTCAAAGTAAACAAAACGCCGCGTTCAAGTCGATGAACCGGCGTATTACAGTTTTTGAAAATGTCCGTCGCTTTAGAGGACCAAGGAGAGATGGTTCCGACGCGCGGTGTGACTAGAATCTGGATTTCATCACTTGCAGCCTGGTGCAATTCAAAAGATTGACCATCGTTGAGAAGCTGTAAAGCTGATTGCTGTTGTTGCTCGCTGAGCGCTTGGTCAAAGAGGTAGACCCATTGACTTTCAATTGATTGAACAGAACTAATTGACGTCAAACGCGATAATAGTTGAGTTTTCTTAAAAGAAGAATGTGCGGGTGCACCGGCAACGATAAACATGCTGATTTTGGCTCCACGGGATGGTCTGAACAACCATGCCACAATGTGACTTGAGAGAGCGCATATTCTACTGTGAAATAAGGAAATCGGCTAGATGCCAAATCAGAAAACTACGTCTGAAATATCCTGGACTTTTAAAATATTTCGTTTATTTTCAGTCAGGAAAATTGAATGTAGTCGCACAGGTTATCACATTTTTTTAAAGAAAAATCAAAACCGCTTCAGAATAATTTTATATGTAAAAATTGTATTATTTTTCAACAACAATCAGTGCAAACTCAAATTCAGGTTTTATTGTCATGACCTGCCAAAACTCCGATTTAGGCCAAAATGAAATACTTGATTACAAGATTTCATGAAGTCGTATTTTTTGAGACTGTTTTTAATTCTTTTGAGTGACTCCTAACTTTGACTTCTAAGATTAGAAAACTGGTTAAAAGTCTTCTGCCGTTCTGCAATACAAGGAACAGTTCTCCGCTCATCTCCTCCATTACAGCACCAGAGGCAAATTACTCTGCCATATAAATGAGTAATTAATAATGAGTGGCATTTTAATTTGACATAATCTTCAGAATAAAAACCGGACATCTATTCTCATCTTCCAAAAGAATAAAAATAAAATTCCTTATTTTGATCCTTTTATTTTTTCATATTTGATGTTTATCTTCTCAGATCATAATTAAGCGGAATTTACTCATCTAAAAGACCAAAAATCATATCCATAAAATTACTCCACCATATCTAATATTTTGAAATTTCATCACTTATTCATGAGCTCTATTATGCGTAAAAAGCACAATATAAATAGCAAAACACCACTCGTATTTATAAGAAAATTCACCAGGAATTATGAGGCTCATATAAAAAAATAATGAAGAAATGATTAATAATAAAATTTTGTTACTTTTTTATTTAATCCTTATTACCATGTTTTACTTAACTTGAAAATTTAAAATAAATATTTGTAATTAATAGAAAAATATCAAAAATTTTCTTTTTTATTCAACTAACAGAGCTACAGACTCACATGTCTATATCAGCTAAAAATCTTACCAAATAGACACTTCATCAGTAAATTTGATGATTTTATGTTAAGCTCTAGCCGAATTGCTGAGGAAATGTCCAAATTCTGAACCTAGCAATGGTTTTTCCTTTCTGCTGTAGAGATGAATATAAATTCTATATTCGGACACTAACTTTTTGATGTTCTATAGCTTCACTGCTCTGTCTATTTTAGAGCCTTAATCTGTCACCAATGATTTAATTTTCAAAAACAAAAGGTGACCCGCTTAAGGAGTATGTATGTTTCAATTCACTAGTACAGCAACTGTACTATTGATGGTGCTTTTCTATGGCATCACCTTTCTACTATCGTTACGTATTAAACAGAAAAATGAGAATGTTGATGGCTACATGGTCTCGAATGGCTCCATCGGATTTGGAATGTCTGCGGCCAGTATGACCGCCACCTGGATCTGGGCCGCATCATTTTATGCAGCAGCGTCATCCGGATATACATACGGCGTTTCCGGTGCCCTCCACTATGGTTTATGGGGTGCGCTGATGATTTTATTTATCTATCCCTTTGGTAAGCGCTTTCGTGAACTGGCGCCTAATGCCCACACCCTGGCAGAAATTATGCATGCCCGGCATGGCAACCGAAGCCAGATGATTCTGGCAGGTTCCAATATTGTGGGTAGCGTCATCAGCCTGATGGTGAACTTTACCGCCGCTGGGGCACTGGTTGAAATTTTATCTCCTTTAAGCTTTATCCATGGCGTGCTGATTACCGGTATCGGTGTACTGTCCTATACCCTTTGGTCGGGGTTCCGTTCTTCGGTGTTTACCGATTTTGGTCAACTGGTGGCGATGATTGTCGCGGCTGTGATCATTATTCCAACCTTGTTCTTTACCTTAGGCGGACCTTCCCTGTTTCAAAGCGGGATTCATCACCTGCAGCCGGAACAGCTGGATTTTTTCTCTAAAACAGCCTTTCTGGAACAAGGTGCACCATTTTTTGTTGCCGTATTGGCCTACGCGATTGGTAATCAGACCATTGCCCAGCGCCTGTTTGCAGTCCGTGAAGACCTGATCAAACCGAGTTTTATCACTGCAACTATTGGTTATGCTGCAATTGTTATTGGTCTAGGCATGCTGGGGTTATTGGCACTATTTGCAGGTATTCAGCCCATTGATGGCAACCTGAATAACCTGATTCCGCAAATGGCAGCGACTTATCTTTCTCCATTTATGGTCGCGCTGTTATTCATCATGGTGATTGGAGCATTGTCTTCTACCGCTGACTCGGATCTGTCTGCCCTGTCTGCGATTGTCATGACGGACATTTATGGCAAACAGATTGCGAAAAACCGTCCTGATCCAAAGAAAATGCTGTTTATTGGCCGTATGACCATGATCGTTGCCACCATGCTGGGGATTGTGATTGCCACCTTGAAGTTTGACATTTTGTCGATGCTGATTTTTGTGGGTGCGCTTTGGGGCTCTATTGTATTCCCGGTGATTGTCAGCCTGTATTGGGACAAGGTGAATGCCCGGGCCTTTAACTGGTCAGTGGGCCTCGCATTTTTCAGCTTTCTGATAGTACGTTTTGAATGGCTTCCGATTCAGGGATTGATCGCACTTGGCTTTGAACTCGTTGCGACCCTGGGGATTGGTGTGGTGCTGGGTTTGATGACCTTTGGTTTCTTCGGCAAGAAAGTGGGTCTGGTCGTTGGCATATTGGCCAGTATTGGCTTCATGCCATGGACCATCGGCTTCTTGCGTGAATACGGCACCTTGTTAAGCTCACTGACAGCGTATGGCAGTAGTGCGCTGGTATGTACTGTGTTGACGCTATTCTACAGCAAAGAAAAATTTGATTTTAAGCAAATCAACAAGATGGTGATTGAATTTCACCAGCTATCTGAGAAAAGTAAATAAGGAGATTTCAGATGACAAGTCAATTATTGACCCTATATGTACTTTTTTGGCCATTGGTGGCAAGCCTGGTCTTGTTCACGATTTGCCTGAATGTCTATAAAGACACACAACAGGCCAAGAAAAATGGTGAAGAGCTAATTTGATTCTTCATCCTAAACAAAAAGCAGGCCATTGAGCCTGCTTTTTATTGTTCATTTGATGATTTCGATTTTTAATTCTCAGTCTTTTCCAGCTGACTAAAATAACAATAGGCAGCATGACAATTCATGTCGCACTGCCCTAGTGCAGGAGCTAGTTTTTTGGCATGATGCAAATAGTGGATCACTGAATAATGATAAATGACTCAAATGCGTTGGTTAGAACTGCTTTCGACAGTTCGGATTGGTAGTAAAAAGCAGAGCACTGAACTGGCACGCAGCCCGTTTCATAAAGATTATGACCGTATTATTTTTTCGCAAAGCTTCCGGCAGTTAAACCGCAAAACCCAGGTCCATCCACTGACCCAGCACGATGGCATTCATACCCGTTTGACCCATTCGCTGGAAGTCTCCTGTATTGGCCGTTCACTGGGTATGCTGGCTGCCGAGAAAATCAAAGATAATTTACCTGCCTGGATTTCTCCGGCTGATGTTGGTGCCATCATTCAGGCTGCCTGTCTGGCGCATGATATTGGCAACCCGCCTTTTGGTCATGCCGGTGAATACGCCATTCGGGAATGGTTTGACGATGCATCACATACCGACTTTTTAAAAGATTTGAGTCCTGAACAGGAAGCCGATGTACGCCAGTTTGAAGGCAATGCCCAAGGCCTGCGCCTGCTGACCAAGATTGATTACCATCCTTATGATGGCGGCATGCGCCTGACTTATGCCACGCTTGGTGCCTATCTTAAATATCCGTGGCTCTCTGAGGCCATTGACCCCACTGGTAACACCCCCGCCAGCCGGCGTCCAAAATTTGGTTGTTACCAGTCTGAAAAAGAGATTTTGCAGGAAATTTCTGAACAGCTAGGATTAATCCGGCTTGGTGAATATCATTATTGTCGTCATCCGCTGACCTATCTCTTAGAAGCTGCGGATGATATCTGTTATGCCCTGATTGATCTGGAAGATGGTATTAGCCTGAATATGCTCAGTTATGCCGAAGTCGAGCCAGTTTTCCTGAACTTGCTGGGTGAATATGGCACGCCTGAAGAAATCAATCTGCCTAATACCACCTGGCAACAAAAAATTGCCGCCTTACGTGGCCGGGTCATGAAACGTCTGGTAGATGAAGTCACCACAGCCTTTGCCCGACATCAGCAGGAAATTCTAATGGGCCAACTGCAAGGCTCATTGCTGGGTTATTGCAGTGCCGACATTGAGATTGGCATTAACCGGGCCAAAGAACTGGCGCGAGACAAGATCTTCGAACATCCGCAAAAAGCCGGTCTGGAAATTATCGCGCATCAAAGTTTACAAACGATTCTGGATGCCTTTATTCCACTGACCACGCCGCACAAAACTTTAAGCTTTAAAGAGCAGCGTTTAATGGCTATTTTAAAACGCTCGGGTGCGCAGTTTAGCGCTGATCATTATGACAACATTATGCAGGTGCTAGATATTGTCTCCAAGTTTTCTGATCACCAGGCTTATAATCTGGCGCAGGAACTGCATGGCAATAAAGCCGGGTTACTCTAATGTGAACGAGCGCCTGATGATAATCTCAGCAAAATCACTGGATTTGAATGATAGAGTTTTGCCTTTATCGAAAATGCTGACTACTATGCCTGTATTAAATTTGAGTATGTATAAAAAATGATTGGATGCCTAATTGGGGAAGTGCTGGCGCTGGAAGCACCGACTGTTTTATTAAATGTAAACGGCGTAGGTTATGAGATTGACACCCCTTTAACCACTTTCTGTCAGTTGCAAAAAGGCCAGAAAATTACCCTGTGGACCCATCTTGCTGTTCGTGAAGATGCCCAGTTACTTTATGGCTTTATCAATACGCAGGAAAAAACCATTTTCCGTACCTTATTAAAGGTGAACGGCGTAGGTCCGAAAATGGCGCTTGGTATTCTTTCAACTTTAAGTGTGGAAATGCTGATCCATACTGTTGAACATGAAGATATCAACACTCTGGTAAAAGTTCCGGGGGTGGGTAAAAAGACTGCAGAACGCTTGATGATTGAATTGCGTGACCGCTTTAAAGCCATGGCTTCAGGTGCTGCACCAAGCAATTCAACTGCACCACAAATTCAGTTTATGGGCAATTCAGCCGTGGCTGAAGCGGAAGCTGCATTACAGTCCTTGGGCTATAAACCTGCTGAAGCACAAAAACTGGTGAATGCTGCCAAAGGTGAATTTACTGAAGCCAGTGATATTATCCGGGCTGCATTAAAGTCGATGAATAAATAGAGATGATATCCAAGTTACAGGATAAAGTCTGATACGTGTAAAAGTCATTCGCAACTGTTTGAGGCAGGAGACATTTATAGTTAAATGTTTCTGCGATATATTCGATAAGAATCAATATTCGACGAGTTTTGCGAATGACAGTGGTTTTGCTTACTTTTGCCGAAACAAAAGTAAGGCGAACCGCAGGTTAATACTCAGATATAAATCTGATTGGAAAGACTCTGCAAAAATTCAATTCCTCGCCTAGGCGAAAATCTTAGGATTCAGATCCATATTTGAGGCCGTGTCAAAATTACCAGCTCAAAGGATCACTAAAACATTGGTATATAAACGTTATGCAAGACCGTCTCATCAGTGGTTCTGAAAAACCCGAAGATCATTTCGATCGCGCCATCCGCCCGACTTCCCTCGATGACTACATCGGTCAGCCGGTGGTTCGTGAGCAGATGGAAATTTTCATTGGTGCAGCCCGTGGCCGTGAAGAAGCTCTTGATCACACATTGATCTTTGGCCCGCCAGGTCTGGGTAAAACGACATTGGCCAATATTATTGCCCGAGAAATGGGTGGCAATCTCAAGTCAACTTCTGGCCCGGTACTGGAACGTGCCGGTGACTTAGCCGCGATGCTAACGAATCTGGAAGAAGGCGATGTGCTGTTTATTGACGAGATTCACCGTCTTTCACCCGTGATTGAAGAAATTCTGTATCCGGCGATGGAAGATTATCAGCTCGATATCATGATTGGTGAAGGCCCTGCTGCTCGCTCGATTAAACTGGATTTACCGCCATTTACCTTGGTAGCTGCAACTACACGTGCCGGTCTACTCACCTCTCCGCTGCGTGACCGCTTCGGAATCGTGCAACGTTTAGAGTTTTATTCGGTTGAAGATTTAACCCACATTGTCAAACGTTCAGCCAACTTGATGGATGTGCCTATGACCGGAGATGGCGCAAAAGAAATTGCCCGTCGTTCACGAGGCACACCACGTATTGCCAACCGTTTATTACGCCGTGTGCGTGATTATGCTCAGGTCAAAGGTACCGGTGAAATCAACCAGGATATGGCCCAACGTGCTTTGGATATGCTCAAAGTCGATAAAGATGGTTTAGACACACTCGACCGTCGTTATTTATCTATGCTTCTTGAGCGTTTTGATGGTGGTCCTGCCGGTGTTGAAGCCTTGGCTGCTGCCATGGCGGAAGATTCTGGTACGCTTGAAGATGTCATTGAGCCTTACCTGATTCAGCAAGGTTATGTGATGCGAACCGCGCGTGGTCGTATTGCAACGAATATGGCGTATTTGCAGTTTGGGATGACGCCGCCCGAACCAAAAGAGAAGTGATTTTAAAAAGCAGCTTAGGTTGCTTTTTTTATTTCAGTTTTAATCATTTTGCTGATCTGTCTATTTAGCTCATTTAGTATCAAGTAAATTGTAATATTATCTTCACCTATAATCTTTTTAAGCTCAATTCCTATATTTTGAAACTCACTGTGTTCTAGTACTTCTGTTATTGTCTTATCTTGTCTTTCAATCATTAGTTCAGACCCTGCTTCCATTAATAAAAGTTCTAAATATGGCCATAGTAATTTAAAAAATAATCTGTTCTTAATTTCTAGATTATTGGTAGCTCTACCTTTACTAAGTAAAAATAATTCTAATACATGATAATCTTGTAATACCTGACTCGAAGTATCTCTTAACTCTTGATATATTTGTCCTACATGTATAGTTCGATCCAATTTTTCCTTTTCACTAATAGCTCCGTAAAATACCCCGAAATCTCTAAGTTTTATAATAAGTTTAGCTTGTCCACTAATGAAGCTTGAAGCATATTGAATAAAGTTTTGAGTTATAAGTTGTTTATTTTTAAATGCTAACTCTTTTTCCAAATGATCTCTTTGGCTTTCTATTAAATCCCCAGTAGATTTAATTTGACTTTCTGTAGATTTTCTCACCACATAAACCGTCACTATAAAACCAAACAGACTGATTAAACCCGATACAAAAACTGAAGCTGCAACAACCCAATCTGTCGAATGTTGTAAATCTAAATATACTTTCTGATCTTTAGGCTGTTCTAAAATGACTGCTTGTTTTTCTTCTACTGCCACAATTGACCCTTCTTGTTTTAAATCGACTATTTACCCCTCGCATTCTAAACATTTTCAAATCATTACAAAAGAAAAAGCCAACTGACCATGTCTAAATCAGTTGGCAAAAGCACAACTCTATTTTTTCTAAGTTTTATTTAGACTTATTTTGTGTCTTCCTTAAACTCCTTAAAGTCCGCTTTACGAATCATCGCATGAATACCCTTGGTTCGATCGACCACTTGAGACACTTCAAAATCAGTCGCTGCACTTAAGTAGGCATAGGCAATTTCTTCAGAAATGCCATATTCATTGACTAGGAAGCGAATCGCTTCACGGGTGGATTTACGCATGGCTTCATCTAAGTCTTCATCCAGACCCGGCGTGATCCAGAATTCAGCATTTTCAGCCAGCGGCTGTTTAATCTCTGCACCTGGAATTTTATCCTTGCCAGATTTAAGCAAAGTGAATTTTAAAGTCGCCCGTGCTGATCCTTCCAAGGCAGTTAAAGCCACCTCGCCATCACCTTGTACAAAGTGACTATCACCTGTATAGAACAAAGCACCTGGCACTTGTACAGGATAATAAGCCGTTGCGCCTGCACCTAATTCATTGATGTCGATATTCCCACCATAAAATGATGGCGGTACAGAATGCACAGGCTCACTGGTATTTGGTGCAACGCCCATCGTGCCCATAAACGGATTCAGCGGGAAACGAATCGCTTTACCAGATTCAGTTTTTAAAACGCCTTCCCATACACCATCCGCATTTTTCTCAATTGGGGTAAAAATGGACACGTTGCCATAAGCATCAGGATTGGCTGGAGATGCATGCTCATGTTTCTGACGTTTCGGGAATTCGGGTAAAGTGCCTTTGCCATGACGGTTTGAAATCACGCCATAAGGTACACGCGGTTCAACTTTTAAAATCTCCACCTTTAGAATATCGCCCGGCATTGCCCCTTCTACATAGACAGGCCCGGTAATAATGTGTGGTCCATCTTTATGGAAATCATGTTTCAATTTGGAATTCGTGATCAGCTTGGCTTCATCCAATACATGCTCAGGTTTGACGCCTTTTGATGTGAAATATTTCTCTGCATTGCGGCCTTGATCTTCCAGCAGCCCTTCATGCGAAACTGTATCGAAAGTAACTGTGCTACCTGAAGGGACAGTCAAGACAGGTTTTGCATCTTTATTTGGCAGATAACCCCAAGTAATCGTATTTAAGGTACTCGGCACATAATAATGACCTTTATATTCACCACTTTTGAGTAATGTCGGTTTATTTTCCAGCTGTTTCAGTATCTTAAAGTCTTCAGCCCATAGGCTTGTCGAAATAAAACTTAAGCTTGAAGCTACTGCCAGAGATAAAGCCAAAGGTTTTAACATGTGTTCAATTTCCGTCATAAAAAATATTACGAAAGAGTGAATGCAATCTAAGTGCCAAAATAAGTTTAAGAGGTTTAAAAAATCTTCACTTCATTCAGATTATTGATATAGAGGTAATCGTTTTTATCCCTTTTTAGCCTGAAATTTTTATAATTTTCATACCTTATAAATATAAAAAATCAATTTAGATACATATTTTTACAATGTAAAAGAACAAATAAAGCTCTTTGAGAACAGATATTAACACCAACAATACCTTTAAAGTATTAAAAAATACTTAGAGGGTTTTGGTCGAAATTAGATCAGTATGCCATCCTAAAGAATCACTTTAACCATTTCAAATTCTTAAGGTTCTCCCGAAGTATGAATATGTATAAGCAGATATCCCTTTGTCTCCCTCTTCTTTTCTGTAGCCAGCTCAGCCTGGCCGACTGGATTGATGATTCTGTACAAGCTGCTGAAGCACACACCATCAAATTACGCCAGCATATCCACCAGCACCCTGAACTGGGCAACATGGAATTTAAAACCTCGGAACTCGTCCAAAAAGAATTAAAATCCTACGGCATTGAAGTACGTAAAGGCTATGCCAAAACTGGTGTAATCGGTGTATTAAAAGGTGCAAAACCCGGCCCTGTGATGGCCTTACGCGCAGATACGGATGCATTGCCAATTAAAGAAACTGCAACGGTGCCTTTCGCCAGCAAGCAAAAAGCCATTTATCAAGGTAAAGAATCTTATGTGATGCATGCCTGTGGACATGATGCACATACCGCCATGTTATTGGGTGCAGCCAAAGTGCTGGCCGCCAATAAAGATAAAATTGCGGGGACAGTGGTGTTTGTATTCCAGCCGGCCGAAGAAGGCGGTGCAGATATTGATAACTTCACTCATGGCGATCAGATTGGCTCACGTAAAATGATTGCCGACGGTGCATTAAAAAATCCAAAACCTGAAGTCATTTTCGGGATGCATGTAATGGCAGGTATGCCAAGTGGCAATATTTTCTACAAAGATGGTGCGATTTTAAACAGTGCCGATCATTTACGTATTCAGGTCAATGGTAGTCAGGTGCATGGCTCCATGCCTTGGGCAGGTAAAGACCCGATTTATGCCTCTGCCCAGATGGTCACCAATTTACAAAGCCTGATCAGCCGTAAAGCTGACTTGACTAAAGGGATGGGTGTGGTGAGTATCGGTAGCATTCAGGGCGGCACCACCGGTAACGTCATTCCAGATCAGGTCAATATGGTCGGAACTATTCGCTCCAATAGTGAAGATGTACGTCAGGGTATTTTAAAAGACTTGCCGAAAATGCTGGAACACAATGCCGCAGCCAATGACGTCAAGGTGAAAGTCGAAATTGCACCTTATGCACCAGTAACCACCAATGATAAAACCTTGACTGAATTGATGCGTCCAACCTTGGCGAACGTGCATGGTGAAGATAAATTGCATGTTTTAGACAATAATGCCAGCGCCAGTGAAGACTTTGCTTATTATGGCCAGCTCATGCCATCGCTCTTCGTGTTTGTCGGTGCCACACCAGCAGATCAGGATCCGGCAAAAGCCGCACCGAACCACAACCCGAATTTCATTGTCGATGATGCGACCTTGAAAACCGGGGTCGAAAGCCATGTCCGTTTTATTCTGGACTATCCAAAAGTGGCCGAGCAGGTTCAGGCCAACTGGAAACAGAAAAATAAAGGCTAATCTTCTATTACTAAAATGCGCGGCTCAATAGACTCGCGCATTTTAGTATCTGCTGCTGTTTTATAAATGAGCTGTTAAGCGCTCAGTACTTCATCTTAGTGACTTCTCTCCAGATTTGACACCTTGTGCCATTGGTCTCAAAACTCACAATGCTAAACTTTGAACCGCTAAATTGCTTGACTGTTGGCAGGAATCCGGCAAACTCTAATCCCTTTCCTGCATCTAAAAACAAGCAAAAATTTCGAAAATCTGCATGGAACAAAACTATGGCGAATCACTTTGAATTCAATATCCGCGTTTATATTGAAGATACTGATGCGGGTGGCATTGTCTATCACGCCAATCATATTCGCTATATGGAACGTACCCGTACCGAATGGTTACGTGCCGCTGGAGTGAGCCATTACTGGCATCAGACAGACTACAATTTTGTGGTGCATAAAATTAATGTCAAATACATGCGTCCGATCCTGATGGATGATTTAATTACTGTTACGGCACGTGTCATTTCATGTAAAGCTTCATCATTTGTATTGCAACAAAATATTTATCGTGGTGAAATCATGCTTGCATCAGGTGAGGTTGAGTTGGCATGTATCAGTGCAGAGATGCGACCACGTCGACTCCCGGATGAAATCCGCGAACTAATTCAAAAAGAATTGGAACAAGACTAAAAAAATTTATTGGCACACGTAACAACTATGGCGACTCAGTTAGAATCATCTCTTCAAGTTTCAGATCTTATTTTACAAGCAAGCCCTGTCGTACAACTGGTGATGCTTTCTCTCCTGTTAGCCTCAATATATAGCTGGTATCTGATTGCCAGGCTCTATATGAGTTATAAAAAAGCCCAGGCCGATGATGAACATTTCCAGAAAATCTTCTGGTCTGGTGCTGAGCTGAATACCCTGTATAACAATGCACAACTCAATTCCAAACGCACTGGCCTTGAAGATATTTTTTATCAGGGTCTGGGCGAGTTCCTGAAACTGAAAAAACGCCATGCGCCGACTGCCCAGTCGATTGAAGGAACTGAACGTATTCTACGTGTCGGTTTAAGCCGTGACCAAGGTCATCTGGAACAAGGTCTGGGTGCGTTGGCAAGTATTGGTTCGGTTGCACCTTATGTCGGTCTGTTCGGTACAGTCTGGGGCATCATGAACGCCTTTATTGGCCTGGCAGATGTTGATCAGGTGACACTGGCGACGGTCGCACCCGGTATTGCAGAAGCACTAATTGCAACAGCGATCGGTCTGTTTGCAGCTATTCCAGCAGTATTGGCCTTTAACCACTTCACGGCCAAAGGTGAAACGGTCTACTCTGACCGTGCACTGTTTGCCGAAGAAATGGTGGCGCTATTGCAACGTCAGTCTGTGGGCGTAACTCAGGACAAAGACTAATGGCGATTCAAGGTTCAGGACGCTTTCAGCGTATTAAAAAGCCACTAAAAAGTGACATGAATGTGGTGCCGTATATTGATGTGATGCTGGTACTGCTGGTGATCTTTATGGTCACTGCTCCGATGATTACCAGTGGTATTAAGGTCGACTTGCCTCAGGCCAACGGACTACCGATCGAATCCAAGGATGCCCCGACCATTGTCACACTGAAAGAAGATGGTTCATATTATCTAGAATATAAAAATCAGGCGACTGGCCCGGTCACACTGGAAGAATTGACGCGTACGCTTGTTGATGCCCAAACCCAGGCGCAAAATGAAAACAAGGTGCTGAATGTCGTGATTAATGGCCACAATACCCGTCCTTATGGCGATGTCATGGCCTTGATGTCCAGCCTGCAGGATGCTGGCCTTTCTCAAGTCGGTTTACTGACCAAGCCATTAGAATAAAGTATGAAAGACTATAAAAAGCCACCATTTAAGAAAAAAGCCATCGCACTTGGATTTACGCTCGGCATCCATGCAGTGGCTTTGGTGGGCTTACTTTATCTGGGCATAAGTAATCCCCCTGAACCGCCAAAACAGATCAAAACCGTTCTGATCAAGCCAGAAGACCTTAAACCGGTGACTCGCGAAGAAACCGAATTTGAGGAAACTGCACATGAAAACGTCGCAGAAGAAATTACCCAAACTGCTGAACCCAGTATAGAACCGGCTCCTGTCATTCCAACTGCTGCCCCTGCTGTACCTGTGACTCCACCTACTCCTAAAGTTGATACACAAAAAGCACAGCAGGAACTAAAAGCGGCAGAGGCAGTACAAGCCAAGGCTGCGCAGCAAGCAACTGAAGCAGCGAAACGTGCCGAAGCCGCTGAACAGGCGAAACAGGCAGCGGCCAAAGCCAAAGCGGATGCAGCGCAAAAATCCAAGGCGGAAGCCGAAGCTGCACGTCAAGCTGAACTGAATGCACAACGCAAAGCCGATGCTGCTCAAAAAGCCAAACTGGAAGCACAGAAAAAAGCTGACCTAGCTGCCAAGCAAAAAGCGGATGCTGCAACAAAAGCCAAAGCAGAGGCTGATGCCAAACGTAAGGCTGAAGCTGCTGCTAAAGCAAAGGCAGATGCGGCAGCAAAAGCCAATAATGATGCAGCGGCGAAACGTAAAGCAGATGCTGATGCGAAAGCTAAAGCCGATGCAGCGGCCAAAGCAGACGCGGCAGCCAAGGCTAAAAATGATGCAGCAGCGAAACGCAAAGCGGATGCTGATGCGAAAGCCAAAGCCGATGCGGCTGCTAAAGCTAAAGCCGACGCTGATGCCAAACGCAAGGCAGATGCAGACGCTAAGGCCAAAGCTGATGCAGATGCCAAGCGCAAAGCAGATGCCGAAGCAAAAGCCAGAGCTGATGCAGAGGCCAAAGCTTCAGCCGCGAAACAGGCTGCTGAAGAAGCTGCACAAAAAAAAGCGGAATCAAAACGGATTGCATCCACTGCGAAGCGCGATTTTGAAAACAAAATCAAACGCGCCTGGGATACACCAGTCGGATCATCAGGCCAGCGTGCCACTGCACGTGTAACCCTGAATGATAATGGCGGTGTGGTCTCGGTTATTGTGAATTCAAGTGATTCAGACATGAAAGCCAGTGTAGAAGCTGCAGTTCGTGCTGCCGCACCTTATCCAATGCCTTCCGATCCAGATGCACGCCGTGAAGCACGAAGCTTTACTTCAACCTTTACTGCGCAATAAAAACGGAGCCATCACATAAATAATGTTGTGATGGCTTTTATTTTTTAAGCTAAACTTCATTTTAAATTGATTAAATAATATTCACTTTTCACAGTGTCATAACAGTTTGGTCATAAATTCATGGTTTTATTCTATTAAATCCATGCGATGATGTAGCCCAAGCACCTATACAATAAATCCGTTGATTTGAGTAAATAACGAATGATGGAAAAGACTCACAAACATCTACTCTGCCTCGCAATCATTAGCGCTTTAAGCCCTGTATTGGCAACCCAGTCCTATGCCCAATTGCATCTGGAAATTACCAAGGCACCTGAAGCAGCACCTAAAATTGCCGTTGTACCTTTCAGCCAGGATCAGAGCATTTATCCTATTGTGGAAAATGACCTGAATCGTTCTGGCCGCTTTACCAGTGCTTCAAAAAACCTGCCTGCAACAGCAACATTGAATAATCCGAATGCAGAAGCTTGGGCATCGGCTGGTGTTCCCTATGTGGTCACTGGTTCATCCAAGGCCACAGCCGATGGTTCTTTTGAAATCCAGTATCAGCTCTATGATGTCGAAAAAAAACAATATCTATTAAATGAATTGCTGACTGTTCCAGCCTCACGCACCCGTCAGGCAGCGCATATGATCAGTGATGCCATCTATCAGGCATTGACCGGCATTCCAGGTGACTTTAGCGGACGTATTGCCTATGTGCTGCGTAATCCTGCTACGCCGGAACAGCGCTATACCTTGCAGATTGCCGATACCGATGGTGAACAGCCAAAGACCATTTTGACCTCACGTGATCCAATCCTTTCTCCAGCATGGACACCAGATGCCAAAAAAATCGCTTATGTGTCCTTTGAAACCAAACGCCCGGCGATTTATGTACAGGATCTGGCGACCGGACAACGTGAAAAACTGGCCAGCTTCCGCGGCTTGAATGGTGCGCCGAGCTTCTCTCCAGATGGCAAGAGCATGCTGTTTACTGCTTCTATGCACGGCAATCCGGAAATCTACCAGATGAATCTGGAAACGCGTCAGCTACAACGTATGACCAATGACAGTGCCATTGATACTGAAGCACGTTATTCACCAGATGGAAAATCTTTTATTTTCACTTCTGACCGTGGCGGTTCTCCACAAATTTACCGCTATGATCTTGAATCAAGTAGCAATAAACGCCTGACCTTCCGTGGTGCATTCAACGCGCGCGGCACGCTGAGCGCAGATGGTAAAAAACTTGCATTAGTTCATCGTCCAAGCGGCAGTAACTATCGAGTTGCGGTTCAGGACATGACCTCCGGTGTGAACAATATTCTGACGCCAACGACGCTGGACGAATCGCCGAGCTTCTCACCAAATGGCCAGATGGTGGTCTATGCCACCCGTGAAGGTGCACGCGGACTCTTGTCGATCATGTCGCTGGATGGCCGCTTCCGTATGAATTTACCAAGTGAAACGGGTGAAGTCCGTGAACCGGCTTGGGCGCCAAAATAAGATTTTTATATTGATAAACCCTTTACCCCATAATCAAACTTCATGGAGATGAAGATGAACAAAGTAAAATTATTTGCCTTGCCACTTTTAGCAGCAGCTGTTGTCATGACAGGTTGTGCGAGCCGTAAGCCTGCCGCTGAAGTTCAAACGGGCGGTTTAGATACGACCGGTACAACAACTGTGAATACTCAAGGTCTGAGTGAAGATGCAGCACTGAATGCACAAAACATGGCAGGTGCTTCTGCAAAAGGTGTTACTGCAGAAAATAAAGCATTCTTGGCAAAACGCGTGGTGCATTTTGACTATGACAGTACTGAACTCAGCAATGAAGATCTAAATACGCTGCAAGCCCATGCGCAATTCCTGATGGCCAATGCCAATTCACGTGTAGCACTCACCGGCCATACCGATGAACGCGGTACCCGTGAATACAACATGGCACTTGGCGAGCGTCGTGCCAAAGCAGTAGAAAGCTTCTTGGTGACGACTGGTGTTAATCCTGGTCAACTAGAAGCAGTTAGCTATGGCAAGGAAATGCCAATCAATGCGGGCCATGACGAAAATGCCTGGAAAGAAAACCGCCGTGTAGAAATTAATTATGAAGCGGTACCACCATTGTTGAAATAATTTTCATTCATGATGGTTTCATCAAATAAAAAGCACTCAATCATGAGTGCTTTTTATTTGCTTCAATGAAAGAATCGGTCTACTTGGGAAGCTGATCTTGTTCAGCCGGATGCATCGATTCGATCAGGTCATGTTTATTGAATTGTTTGTACTCTGGTTTTGCTTCATAATCCCGCCAGGCTTCTTTCATCTTGTCTTCAGAGATATCATCTAAAGTAATGCCTTCGCTTGGCGTTGGAGTCGCATCAAACTTCAATGTTGTCATATCTGTGCTCCTATTCTCAATTTTCCTTTGTCTTCAACATAGCACTTTCCGCAGGAGTTGCAAGGGCAAAATCGATACAAATAATCCAGTTTAATTTTTCTTTTAGTACGTTCTCATCTAAAATATAGCCGCATACCGTTTTGATCATTTTTTCCCGATTTAAGTTTTGGAGTTCCCCCTATGTCATACCGCACTTTATCCCAGTTTTTACAACAACAAAGCGGGAATCTCACACCTGAACTTGCACAAGTTATTGAAACGATTGCAAACACTTGCAAAGACATTGATCAATTACTGCAAAAAGGTGCTTTAGCGGATGTATTGGGAAGTGCACAGCATGAAAACGTTCAAGGCGAAGAGCAAAAGAAACTGGATGTCATTTCTAATGACTATTTAATTGATGCCTTGCAGCAACATCCAAATGTGGGTGGTTTGGCCTCAGAAGAACTAGATGAATTCACCCCTGCACAAGAAAATGGTCAATTTCTGGTATTGTTCGATCCATTAGATGGCTCAAGCAATATCGACATCAATATGTGTGTGGGTACCATTTTCTCGATTCTTCCTGCAAAAAATGCCGTGACTCAGGCAGAAGACTTTATGCAAGCCGGTGTCCATCAGGTAGCTGCAGGTTACGTGCTTTATGGTCCATCAACCATGTTGGCATTAACCGTCGGCGCAGGCGTGGTGTTCTTTACCTATGACCCTGAGACTCAAGAATTCCTACTGACTTCTGAAGCCATTCAGGTAGCTGCAGATACTAAAGAATATGCGATCAATGCGTCGAATCAACGTCATTGGGAAGCACCAGTACAGCGTTATATCGATGAATTGTTAGCAGGCAAAACCGGTCCTCGTGAAAAAGACTTCAATATGCGTTGGGTTGCTTGTATGGTGGGCGACATTCACCGTATTCTTTGCCGTAGCGGTATCTTCATGTATCCATATGACCTTAAAGATCCGGCTAAAGCTGGCCGTCTGCGTTTAATGTATGAAGCTAACCCAATGAGCATGCTCATGGAACAGGCTGACGGTGCATCAACTACAGGTCGTGTGCGTATTCTTGAGATCGAACCGACAGATCTACATCAACGTGTGCCAGTGATCATTGGTTCTAAAAACGAAGTTGATCTTGTGACCAGCTACCACAACTAATTTTTATAGCGGCAGCCGGTATTGAATCGGCTGCCGTGGATTATATCTCCCATGCCAACTTTTTTTCTTGATTCAAAAGACAATCCAAAGATTAAACACTTACGCGGTTTAATTGAACAAAATACCTATCGTAAAAAACAGGGTCAAACGGTTTTAGAAGGCACGCATCTGTCTCTCGCCTGGCTACATGAAAACCGTAAAATTGATTCTATTTTCACTACTGAACATGCACTTTCACATCCTGATTTCGAGAAAATTCTCGCAAAATACACAGGTATGGTCTTTGTTCTAAGCGAGTCTTTATACAAAGATTTAAGCACCTTAGGAACATCTTTAGCCTGTTTAGCTGTAGTGACTCTACCGACAGCAAATTATGCATTGGATTTTAAAGCAGACACTTTGATTCTGGAAAATGTACAGGATCCGGGTAATGTAGGCACCCTGCTTCGCTCTGCTGCTGCTGCCGGTATTGAACAGATTGTGTGTACCAAAGGGTCTGCCTCGCTCTGGTCTCCACGCGTATTACGTGCCGGTATGGGTGCACATTTCACATTGCAAACCTTTGAAAATATCGCGCTTGAACAAATTCTTGAGCAATTTCAAATCCCTGTCTATGTAACCAGCTCACACCGTGCTGAAAGCCTGTATTCAAAAGACTTACGTAAACCTTGCGTGTGGATTCTGGGTAATGAAGGCCAAGGCGTGTCTGATTATGCGATGCAACATGCTGAAGCCGTGAGCATTCCGCAACCCGGTGGTCAGGAATCACTGAATGTCGCAATTGCGGGTTCGATCTGTTTCTTTGAAATGGTACGTCAACGTATCTAATTAGGGATTTAGGTTACAGTGTTTTAATACGACCCTGCCCATGTATAAAATAGATTAAACTACAAAAATAATAAACTTAATTGTCAACCAAACCAGGATTCCCAACGTTATATGATTATGAACTTGGGAATAATGGTGGGTGTCCAATGACAGGATTTTCCATCTCTATGGATTTAGCACCAAAACAGTTGCAAACACACGATGTAAGTATTCTGAAGAGTACGGCTGAAGCACGTCTGAAGAATTTCATGCAGGATGTGACTGGGCGTGCCTTGGTGATGATGGAAAGTGCGACTCAAGGTCATCATGGTATTGCCATGGATCTGGTTCAGGAAGCTTTCATTTCCTTACACAAATCCTATGCAGAAAAAAGTACTGAAGAATGGTATCCCCTATTTTATACCATTCTCAACAACAAGTTACAGGACTGGCGTCGTAAAGAGTCACGGCGTGGTCAAATGTTTTCATTTTTCAAGAAAGTCAGTCTCGATGACGACGAAATTGAATTTGATGATGTCGTCGATGAATCAACACCAACGCCGCTGGACTTTCTCGATCAGGCAGTCACTGCTGAAGAAATCCAGGAAGCGATTGCAAAATTGCCTGTGCGTCAGCAGCAGGCATTTATGCTAAGAGCTTGGGAAGGATTTGATACGCATACCACCGCACAGATTATGAACTGCACAGAAGGCAGTGTAAAAACCCATTACCACCGTGCTATCCAAGGCTTACGCGCCTCTTTAGCACATTTAAATCCATATCTGGGAGGGTCATCCGAATGAATCAAGATGATTTCTTAAAACAAGTAACTTCCAAACTTGATGGACTGGCACAACAACATAAAGACAAACCTGTTGTCATGCACCATGTTCTTGAAGAAATTCAGGATTCAAAACACTCACGCTTTGCATTTCTAAAAATGTCAGGTTTTGCTTTGGCAGCTGCGATTGCAGGCGTTGTGGTATTACCGAATCTTTCGGACCATAACGAACCGCAAACTCAAATGGTGTCAGTCCCAAAACTGTCTCCGCAAATGCTTGAAGATTTAGAAATGTTAATGGTTTTAGGTGAGGACAAAGTTCCACATGGCAGCTAAAAAATTGGTGATTGCTTTTTGTGCATTCAGTTTTCTGCAAACCAGCTTTGCAGGATTTGAACGTTTTTGGCTATTTTCCAAAGATGCGAATACTCAAGTAACTGATACTTGGGATAGTCTTTCTGATTCTGAACAATTGGCACTGATTAAACGTTACCAATCTCTAAAAGAAATCCCCGAACAACAACGTGTTAGCTTACAGCAGCGTATGGACTGGTTTACTCAACTCCCTAATGCGGAAAAACAAAGAATGCGTGAGACTTGGCAAATGATGAGCAGTCAGGAACGCAAAGAACTGGGCGCACGTATGCAAAAAGCGTCTCCTGAGCAACGCCTTGCCATTCGCGAAGAATACATTCTCAAATATCAGCAAGTGACTCAGCAGCCTAACTCGCATTAAAAACTTAATATAAAAAAGCCTCCATATGGAGGCTTTTTTGATGTTTCAATCATATTTTATTTTCTTAAGCGTCGATAACCTGCAAGCCCTAATAATCCTAGTAGCCCCCACATTCCAATTGCCCCACCACCACTTGAGGACGTATTCGTATTTTTAACTGTATTACGTAACAAGATTGTCGCTTTTTCTGACATTTTTTCATCAGCATCAAAAATCGCATAATCCATGCTGTAATTTGCCTGGCTTAAATTATTTTTTACACTAAATGTCAGCTGTCCACCATAACAGGTCTGATTTTGGTAGGTATCAGGACAGGCTCCTTGTCGCTCTGCCTTCAGTGAAACTCCCGCAGGCAGCTTAACAATATGAATCGGGATCTCTTTTCCATCTTTATCTTGATAAAAAGCCGACTTTCCTGATGGTAGAGGCCCATCCCCATCATCACTATCATTTTCAAGCGGATTTACCATCACTGTAAGATTATTCTCTGGACTAAGCCGATATTCATCATCTTTTGCAATTGGTGCAATGTTGTTAAAAGCTGCTCTTAAGAGGCCAGCACTGCTTACACCTGTAGCCTGGTCTTTAAGTGTATAACTACAGAACTCCATATCAACCGAACTGGTCTGCTTACCATCAGTGCGATACATCATGATCCGGTTTAAATCAGGTTTCCACTCACATTTAAGATTTGGATCATTGGGATTTCCTTCCACAGTGGTCGAATTACCAGTACCAATTAACTTACCAACACCTAAAGTTTTTACACTGACCTCATAATTTTCTGAATTTAAGGCTTTAATTTGAATCTTATCATTGGTTAGAGTTTCTTGAGGCATAGCCAAGATAAAAGGATTAATATAGATTGCACGATATTTCTGATATTGCTTGGTATATTTAAGCAAATCCTGATAACTTTTCAATTCTTCCTTTAAACCAGGAAGCTCATTTTCTGGAGTATTTTTATCAGCAATGATTTCTTCGAGATCATCTATATTCTCCTGATAAAAGTCATTGAGTTCTACCAAACTCTTATTTTGCAAGTCCGTAATATCGGCTGCAGTCAAACGTCGGATTTCAACTGAGCCGATCTCGCAAGTATTTTTTGCACTTGGATCAAATGTTAATGTGGATCCAATCACACGATCAATACCACGCTGGTCTTGTTCAATACAGCCACTCACTCCGATATCTACCAAATCCGTTGCGGTCTGATTATCACGCGGGTAATATAGTCCTAAATAGCGATTATCAATAGCAGGCTCAATATAATTTGTTAATAAACTGCTGATTATATTGTTAGAGACATCAAGATTATTTGAAGTAGTATCTTCGTCTAATTCTGGCAATACGCAACGTGATGGCCCAGTCGTTTGAATTGCATTTCGAATTGTAGAAAATTCAACACGTTGTGCCTTGGTCGGATTCCCCTGATTTAAGGCATATTCACAAGACAGGCCTTGGTTAAAGGCTAAAACATTGAAATTAAAATATCTAAAACCGGTATTGTCATAAAATAAAGTAGATTGGGCTGTATTTTCAACAATAGTATTACTTAATGCAGTTAAACTGGAGAATTTACTGAGGGGACGATTAACTTCATTCGTCATACGCACAATATGTCCTGTGGTACTTGCAGTATTCTTCGCAATAGTAGAGTTAACAATTTCTACTGTGGCATAGCCACAAAAATCAATAATACTGTTAGTAGTGTCTGAACCGTTTTTAACAATACTACTGGAATTAATTTTCACATTGGTTTGAGTTGTTCCTAAATTTCCCTGACAGTCCATCGCCAAAACACTACCATATGAACTCGCCTGATTTTTTTGAATCAAAGAATCCTGAATGACAATATTCCTTTCCGTATTCATTGCTACACTATAAATCGCCCCACCTTCTGCAGCTGCTCGGGAATTTACTATTTCACTGGTATTAATACTTAAAGGCCCAGCTACATAAAAAGTACCGCCATTACCTTTATCCAAGGTATTTATTGCTGCATAACCATCCTTTAAGATCAGATGATGAATTTCCAGACTGGATTGGCTGGCCATACTATTAAATAATCTGGTTTTCCCCTGGCCCGAAATAGTACTTTTTAAAGCCTCCCGGGTTGGATATAACAGCGTAATCGGACTACGACTAGCATAGTTAAGCGGAGTTTTCCCATAAATTTTGAGCGCTGACTCTACGATCAGCTCTTTATCTAATTTGTACTCGCCTGCTTCAAGCTGAATCACATCTGCAGCTGAACCATCCAATCGAAGCGTACGTCCTACATTACATCCGCCATAAGATTTATCCAGTTTTGCAGTTTTAATGGCTTCTCGCAAAGAACAGGCATTATTATTCTCGCCATCTTCATCAGCAAAAGTAGTTACATATATCGTTTTATCTTCGGCTGCCATCAAACTCATGGCAGATAAAATCATGGCCGCAAGCAGTCCTTTTTTATAATTTTTCATGATTTTTCCTTAATCTTTTAATCCACGGCGTAAACCTATTAATCCGAGTAAAATCAGTAGCCCACCACCACCCCATGAGCCGCCTGAAGTTTTGACTGCTTTGTCTTCCATTTCATTTTTTGGCTCCTGAACAATTTGAGTAGTAATAGTCAAATAAGGTTTACTTTTATTAAACCGTGTCGATGAGGTCACCACTTGTAGTTCGAAAATATCTGCTCCATGCCAGGTAGAATCCGGGGTATAAACGACATTGCCATGAATATCGATGATTGTTTTACCCTTGGAAGCTGTTTTGGTTTGTACCACTTTCAAACAGCCATCTTGCCAAGGCTCCCCCGTCGGATTCTGACCAACAATGGCATTACACTGTTCTTTTGGAATTAAATCACTATCTCCCAGATAAGATTCAATTGAAAACTTGGCAATTTCACCCTTTAACAGATCTTGTCCCACCAGACTGCCTGAGATTGGTATCGTGATTTCAACAGCACCACGATCACAAAACAGATTATCCATCAAACGGTTGATCCCGCGCTGATCTGCCGCTTCACATGCTACCGTTGGATTTGCTAAACTCAATCCTGTGCCTCTATTCACAATCGGTGATTCACTCACAAGGATATAGTTCAACAAAATTCGTGGGCGCATATAACCGAGAAATTGTCCTTTAGGAACGCTATATGGACAAAGTATGGCATTATTATTTTCTTGTAGGGTCTGACAAATACCTTCACTTTTATCTGAGGATTCAGCAAAAAGTCGTGTACCATTCCAGAACTGGTTCGGCGCGACGGCATCCCCTACACCACACGAGGCTGTCAGCAGATTATTTTGCGACACAGACTTATCACCAGTGATAATTTGGCAATCCTGTGTACCATTTCTTAAAATAATACTATTCGCTACATAAGCTCTTCCATACGGTGCATGGATATTTAAAGCAGTATTTTCATTGTCAACTATGGTGAGATTATTCAATCCCATCCCGTCCAGGACATTAATAAATACACCCTTATTTTTTAGTATCGTACTACTTAATACCTCCCCACTAATACCTTGATCTTTACTGGAGTCAGCAAACTGTCCCGCGCTATAAATATTGGTCGCGGAATTATCCAGTGTCTGATTATTTTTAAGTACACTTTGATAAATGAGGAAAGCAGGTAGCTCGCTATACAGGATCCCGCCTCGTTGGGCTTTATTATTTTCGATCAGACTATTTTTAATTTGTGCACGGCTTGTTAAGTTCTGACCAAACTTGCCAGCATTATAAATTGCCCCACCCAAGTTGGCAGCAGCATTAAATAGACGGTTATATTCCAGAATTAGCTGACCTTTATTATAAATTAGGCCACCTTGTTCAGCACAACTGGTTTTACCACAGCCTTCAAGATCCAGTTCTTTCAAATTTAACTGAACCAATGTATCTGTACTGTTGATCCTGAAAAGGTTATCAGTACCTTTCATTTGAATATGAGCATTATGCAAGCCTAATGCTTTTTCATCCGTACTGAATTCGCCATCACTTTCTGCGACCGCACGGATGGTAAGAGATTTTTTAATCGCGATATGCTGGTTCAACACATAGGTATTTTTTTCTTTTAAAATAATGGTACTGGATGAGTTCTCCCCACCACACCCCATAAAACCTGATTTAGCTAAACCACGGTTAACATACTCAACAGCTTCTCGAAGTGAACATTCCTTGTCATCTTTTTCAATATCTTCTGTAGTGGTTACAATAATATCTGCACTATACGACTGCCCCGCTATACATAGCAAAGCTATGCCTATGCTCTTCTTGAGCATAACCTTCTCCTTAATTTTTATTTCTTTCTTTTTCTTCTAAAGTTGCAGAATCCTTGCAACAGCGAATTATTTTGCCTTACTGTGTCATAGACTGAGTAATTACTCAAGAATTTTTATATTTTACCGATATTCGTCAATCAAGGCATATATCTGCCGCAGATTAGCATTGCTGACTTTCAATTTTTCCCCTTTAAGCAATTGAATAATCTGCTCTAATCTTTGAAGCAGCACTGAAGTTTGATGTGGCCCATGGCTTAGTAAATAGTCAAAGATTTGAGGGTCTAAATGGATCCCACGACGATCGAGTACCGAGGAAACCAGCGCATAGCGATCAGCATACAAACTGCCACTCGGAACACGGGTACTGACCGCCTGCGTGAGACGGGATTGTAAATCTGGCAATTCGAGTTTGAGTTCGATAGGTGCAAAACGTGACGAAAACACCAACTGCCCACCACCTTCATTATTATAATTAATCAAGTGAAATACTGCGCGTTGCCAATGGGGTACGCCACTAATCGCTTCGATATCATCAAGTGCTACCAGATCAAAACGATCTAGAGAAGTAATCGCCTCAGTCGGTGCATCTAAAAGCTCAAGCAAAGATACCTGAATTGCAGATTTACCTACTTCCAGATAAGAGTCACAGATGGCAGACAACAAATGACTTTTACCTGTACCGGCTCCCCCATAGACATAAAATTGGTTGATCAGGCCTGCATGTAATTGACGGACAGCATCAATGACATGCCCCCAACCCGGCCCTGAAAAATCACTGATTCGGGCATCGAGCTGAGGTTCTATATCTAACTGCAATTGACGCATACGATTTTGTGGCCTTATGAGTCTTTACGATGTGGATCGTGAATTTTACTTGAGTTCTCCTCTGCTTGCAGCGGTTTTTTCTGTGGCTTTTTCATTTCAATATCAACATCTAAGTCTGCTGTTTCAATATTGATAGAACCGGTAGAGGCATCTTGTATGATAACAGCCCGATCACCATAAAATGGCGTATGTTCATAATACTCACGGATATGCCGCAGCAGTACCACAATCACGGCTGCCACCGGTAAGGCAATCAGCATGCCCAAGAAACCGGCCAGTTGTGCACCTGCCAGAACTGCAAACACTACAGCTACAGGAGAAAGACCGATTTTATCACCTAGCAAGAACGGTTGCAGAATATAGCCTTCGACGGCCTGCCCGACCATAAAGACAATCCCGACCAATACCAGTTGCCACCAGTCGATTCCAAATTGGAAAAAGGTTGCAATGACTGCGGCAATAATTCCAACCGCAAAACCAAGATACGGAATGATACTGCACAATCCGGCAATCATCCCAATGATCAAGCCAATCTCTAGGCCAATCAGTTGCAGTCCCACTGCATAGACTACGCCCAGCAGAACCATGACCAGGAACTGACCTTTGACAAAGGCACCTAACACACTATGACATTCACTCACAATAGTTAAGGTTGTTTTTTCATAAGGACGGGGAATCAGGCGGCGTAAGCTGTCCAGCATACGACCCCAATCCAGCAAGAAATAAAAGGCAATAATCGGAATCAGGACAATCGTGCCACCAATCTGGATAAAGTTCAGACCAGATTGTGCCAGTTTCAGCAGCATTGCCTGAATACTGTCAGCACTATAATTGGTCTGGACATAGTCCATTACTACTGAGGAAATCTGGTCAGTATCGATCTCCATCGGAACCAGATTAAAGCTATCGGAAAGCCAAGGTAGGAACGTGTAATTGATCCAGTGAATCCCGGCCGGAATGCTATCACGCGCATACATCAGCTGCTGCCAGACTAGTGGCACCAGATACCACATCACCAATGTAACCACGATCCCAATCCCGATAAATACGATACTGATCGAGAGCCATCGAGCCAGCCCAATGCGGTGCAAAACATCGACCAGTGGGCTAAATAAATAAGCAATTAGAAAAGCTGCAACAAAAGGAACCACAACTGGTTTAAGCAGATATAAAACCCAAAGTATCAATGCTATACCAGCAAGTATAAGAATGCGCCGTAAAGTACGATCGACCATAGAATCTTGCCTTTTCTCTATTAATCATTCTAAAAATTAAAATATTTTAATAAAGATAGCATTTTAGGCCACAAATACCATAAGAGTTTTACATATTCAGGTTATAATCGCACCCGCGAATGCGGAGACTTCATTATGAGCAACTCAACTTCTACCCCAAACACTGGTTTAAGCTACAAAGATGCAGGTGTCGACATTGAGGCGGGCGACGCGTTAGTCGATCGTATCAAATCTGTCGCTAAGCGTACCTCACGTCCCGAAGTTATGGGCGGTCTAGGTGGCTTTGGTGCACTTTGTAAAATTCCTAAAGGTTATGAAGAACCTGTTCTCGTATCTGGCACAGATGGTGTTGGTACAAAATTACGTCTGGCACTGAATTTGAACCGTCATGACACAATTGGTCAAGACCTGGTTGCAATGTGCGTGAATGACCTTCTTGTCTGTGGTGCTGAACCACTGTTCTTCCTTGATTATTATGCAACTGGTCACTTAAATGTTGATGTTGCTGCAAATGTAGTCACTGGTATTGGCGCTGGTTGTGAACTTGCTGGCTGTGCATTAGTTGGCGGTGAAACTGCTGAAATGCCAGGCATGTATGAAGGCGAAGATTACGATCTTGCAGGTTTCTGTGTCGGTGTTGTTGAGCAAAGTAAAATTATTGATGGCTCTAAAGTCAAAGCGGGTGACGTTTTAATTGGTGTAGCTTCTTCAGGTGCGCACTCAAACGGCTACTCACTGCTTCGTAAAATCCTGGACGTGAAAAACGTTGACCTGAATCAAATCGTCGATGGCCGCCCACTTGCAGATGTTGCAATGGAACCAACACGCATTTATGTAAAACCAATTCTTGAACTGTTAAAACACGTTGATGTCCATGCGATGGCACACATCACCGGTGGTGGTTTACCAGGTAACTTACCTCGCGTACTTCCAAACGGTGCTCAAGCGTTGGTAAATGAATCTTCTTGGGAATGGCCTGAGCTATTCAAACTTCTACAACGTGAAGGCGGCGTAGAACAATTTGAAATGTATCGTACTTTCAACTGTGGCGTCGGCATGGTGCTGGTTGTTGATGCAGCTGATGCAGACAAAACTGTTGAATTACTCAACCAGCTTGGCGAAAAAGCATGGGCAATGGGTCAGATTCAAGACAATGCTGAATCGGTTGCAGGTGCAGACGAAAAAATTCGTGTGATCTTTGCGTAATTTCGCATGATTAAAATTGCTGTACTTGTTTCAGGTAGTGGATCAAATCTGCAAGCCTTGATTGATGCCAATCTTTCAGGGCAAATTGTGGGCGTAATTTCCAATAAACCTGAAGCCTTTGCTTTAACGCGTGCACAACAGGCAGACATTCAGACTGCAGTTATTGAACACAAGCAATATCCGAATCGTGAAGCTTTTGATGATGTCATGCATCAACAGCTTTCGGACTGGGATGTAGATCTGGTGGTACTTGCCGGCTTTATGCGAATTTTAAGTGAAAAGTTTGTGAAAGCCTGGGAAGGGAAAATGTTGAACATTCATCCTTCCCTATTGCCTCATTATAAAGGCATGCATACGCATCAGCGTGTACTCAATACCGGTGATGTTCTGCATGGCTGTACAGTGCATTATGTTACGGCTGAGCTGGATGCAGGGCAAGCGCTTGCTCAAGGTGTTCTCAAGGTTTCTCACCACGATACGGTAGAAAGCTTGGCAACACGTGTGCATACCCTCGAACATGTGATCTATCCACAAGTTGTAGAATGGATTTGTAGCGGTACGATTCAACATACTGAAGACGGTGTGCTGTATCGAAATGAGAAAATGCAAGCGCCTGTTCAATTCTGCAAGTTCTAAAAAAATTTAGATATAAAAAAACGCATCCTCGGATGCGTTTTTTATTTTCAAAATATTTAACAACTTAGGTAGACTGCTGGTGAATCAATTGCCTTACCAAGCCAGCTACTTGATCGGGTTGTTCCAATGGGAACATATGCCCGCCATCCACTACGGTAAAAGGAATACCAAACTTCTTTTGCACTTGTTGCGGGAACTTACGGGCCAGAAATGGGCCTTTCTCGGCAACGACCAGATGCACAGGAATTTTTAGTTTTGCCTGAGGCAACCACCACAGTGACGGATTGGTTCTAAAGACTGCGACCTCATCCCTTTTAGGGATAGTGAGTTCTACTCCACCCCGGATGGGATCCTCCTGCAAGGCATAATCAATATAAGCCTGAAAACAATCTGCATCAAAATCCTGATAAAAACCTTTAGGGCGCAGCAATTCAGCGGCTTGTTCCCGTGAATCCCAATGATCTCGACGGCGTTTCGACAAACCTGCCGGAGACATTTTATCCAATGCTTTTAAACGAAAAGTTTTCGCAATATGCAAGGCAAAGGCTTCTTTGCCCATAATAATTGGCGGGTCCAGCATGATCATTTGTGAAAACAGTTCCGGGCGCTGTAAAGCGGCCTGAAACGTTAATACAGAGCCCAACGAATGTCCCAAACCAATCACGGGTCGGCCTTGAGATTGGCGTACAATACTGTCGATCACTTGCCGGGTCAGGCTTTTCCAATGGTTATCAACCGGATAACGCTTATCCGGCCCTAAAAGCGGCACATAGATAATATCGTAATCATCTTGCAATTCATCAAACAGCTTTTGATAGACTTTAGATGGCACGCCATTGGCGTGCGCGAAATGAATCAGTGGTTTCATTGCAGTGTCGCGCTATTTTCTGACTGAAGCTTCTGTGCAACTGAAGAAGCAATTCCATCCCCAATCGATGAACCCATACGACCCAAGACTGATTCAAATGGACTATATTCAATGGTGTAATTCAACGCTTTTTCAGTTTTCAGTTCGCGTTTCAAGGTATTTAAGCTACCGATACGATCCGCAATACCTAATTTCACCGCCTGATCACCGGTCCAGAACAAGCCAGAGAAAATAGCAGGATCATTGGATTTCAATTTATTGCCACGTCCTTGTTTAACTGCATTAATAAAGTGACCATGCACATTATCCAGCACACCCTGTACGTGGGCTTTTTGCGCAGGATCAACCGGCTGAGTCATAGACAGCAAAGCTTTATTTTCACCTGAAGTCATGGTGCGATCTTCAACACCTAATTTTTGCAATAGATTAGTCACACCATAATTCGGCATGATCACCCCAATTGAACCGACCAAGCTCGATGGATTGACAATAATTTCATCCGCAGCTGAAGCAATATAATAAGCACCTGAAGCACCAGTATCGCCAATCACGGCATACAATTTTTTCCCAGAATGCTGTTTTTTCAGATACTGAATTTCTTGCCAGATTTCATCGGACTGTACCGGTGAACCGCCAGGTGAGTTGATATTCAGCACCACTGCTTTACTTTGTTTATTTTCAAAGGCTTTTTTCAATGATTTGATGGTATTGCTACTGTTGACGCTCTGCTTGTCGGCTGCAATCGTACCCACAATATCCACGACTGCGATATGCGAACCCGCAGCAGCGCTAGCATCTGAAGAAACTGAACTACAGCTTTTGCCTAACGCCAAAATGACAACAAGCAAATAAGCAAAAGTCAGAAATTTAAAGAAAATTCCCCAACGGCGTGCACGGCGCTGTTCTTCAACCGAAGCTAAAACTGCTTTTTCCAGCAGTTTCCATTCCGGACCAGTCGGTTGAACTGGCTGTTGCGTATTTTGTATTTGATTTTCAGGTTTTGGTGGCCAATCGGACATAAATAATCCAATAAATTGATTTATATTGAATCCATTATATACACTGAATCGGGTAATTCTGTCTAAACAAAACGTTTTCGCCTATAATAAATTTTGTTCTCTTTTTTTGTACTTAGACGAAATCAATGACGAAACAGGGCTCACGGAATTCAGCTTACGGATTACTCAAATACATTAGCCGCCAACCGCTTCCGGTTTCTCGCTGGATGGCCCGTATTCTGGCCTTTATTGTGAACAGTTTTAAAGTCACTAAAACTTCGGAAGTGATTCGTCTGAACCTTGAAATCAGCCTCTCTGAATTGTCCGATCAGGAACGGGAACAGATTAACCGTGCTGCGGTTCGCAATGAATTAATGTCATATTTCGAGTTCTTTACTATTTGGGGCTCAAGTATTCAGAAAAATCTTAAACGCGTTCATCGCGTCATTGGCGAAGATCTACTTCATGATGCCCTTGCACAAAATAAAGGTCTGGTTTTAATTGTGCCGCATTTTGGTACCTGGGAAATTATGAATGCCTATATTGCCCAGTTCACCTCAATGACCATTATGTACAAACCTGTGAAAAATCAGGCTGCAGATCAATTTGTACGGGCCGCCCGTAGTCGTGAACAGGCGCATCTGGTGCCGACCGATGAATCTGGCGTCCGTCAGATTTTTAAAGCCTTAAAACAAGGTGGCACTACGGTCATCCTTCCGGATCATACCCCGAATATCGGTGGTGAATATATTCCCTATTTCGGCGTGCCTTTGGCCACCAGTAATTTAAGTGCCAAGCTGATTCAAAAGACCAAAGCGCGTGCCCTGTTTTTATATGCTCTACGTAATACTGAAGATGGATTCGATATTTTTATCGAAGCAGTTGATGAAAAAATTTATAATGGCAATGCCAATCAAGGCACACAAGTCATTATCAATAGTATTGAAAATTTAATTCGTCGCCATCCGGAACATTATCATTGGAGTTATAAACGCTTTAATGCGCATCAAGACTTGGGAAATCTCTACAAACTTGAGCATGAACAAGCTTTGGGCAAAGTAAATGCATTAAGAACTCAAGAACTACATAAAGTTTCGCCCATATTGGAATCAGTCACTTAAGGGCTGACGATACAACCACTGCCATTCATGTCGTTCGGCAGAAAGCACCAGTTTTGAGCCTTGTTGCTGGAAGTGCACACTCCCCTGTTCTGCTGTGGTCAATAAGGGAATATTAAGTGCTTTCAACCGTTGCTGGGTCAGTTGGCTCGGGTGGCCATAACGGTTAAATTTCCCAGCCGAGGCAATCGCCAGTTTAGGCCGCAAAACTTCTAAAAATTGATAGGCTGAACTGTGCTGACTGCCATGATGCCCGAGTATCAGCACATCGACCTGAAGTTCGGGATAGTCTTGGAGCAGCTGATATTCAGTTTCCCAACCCGCATCCCCCATCAGTAAAAAGTTTTGATACGGTCCGGCATTTTTAACTTGCAGATATATCACACAAGAGCGGTCGTTTTTATTGAAGTTTGGCGTATTTAACTGCTGCTGCCGAGGTGCCAGAATTTTAAAGTTAATCGTCTCAGACCATTGCCATTGCTGTCCTGCATAACAAAACTGAAAACTTGAAGAAGCAGCTGTTTCAGGCATCTGATTGGATGACACTTGTCGGATGTTTAGTTGATCTTTAATGCTGTGATATGCACCGCTATGGTCCTGATCCAGATGGGTCAAAATCAGTTGATCCAGTTCTCCAACACCTTGCACAGACAAAAATGGCATAATCACTTGCCGACCAATACTGAATTTTTCTTCATTATAATAACCGCCCATATCGATCATCATGCTCTTTTTCCCTTCCCGAATGAAGATGGCCTGTCCCTGCCCGACATCCAGAACAGACAGCTGAAATGCATGCTGATTAAGTTGAGGAATGCACAGTGGTAAACAGGCAAGTGCTGTCCAGCTTTTGGGCACTAAGCCACGCGGCAAAAAGACAATTAATAAGCCCAAAATACATAGAGCAATCATCCAGACATTCATGGCCACAGGAATCAGTTGCGGTGCAAACAGCCGATCAAGCAGATTCAAAAATGCCAGCAGTATATGAATAAAAATATCATTGAGCTGAAACAGCAGACTCGAAAGTGGTTCAGAAATGAAAAATAATAAAGCCGCCAGAATATCTACGGGAACAATCAGCAGGCCAATCCACGGGATAGCCACCAGGTTGCTTAGCGGCGTAATCCAGGCCACCTGCTTAAAAAACAGCATCATTAAGGGAAGCAGGGCCAGAAAAATTTTCCACTGCGACTCCACTAAAACTTTCATTGCAAAATACAGCCGTTGTAATGCTGTTTGTATTGTTTGATTCGGTTGCTGCTGAATGGTTTGATAGATTCGCAGCAAGACAAAACAGGCCCCATAAGACAGCCAGAATGCGGCCGATAAAATGCTAAAAGGATCAAATAACAACAATAAGGCAGCACTTAAAATCAGCAGTTTTAATGGCTGCACACTTTGCCTGAGCAGCAAGGTTAAAGTTACAATCACACAAATCAGTAAAGTGCGTAGCGCCGGAATCTCAAAACCGACAAAGGCACAATACAGCAGTACACATAATAAAAAAGGCAGACTCAAAAAATACTGCCTTGGCCATTTCAGATAAATCTGCGGTGTGTACCTTGAAATCAGATATTGCAACGTACCACAGACAATAAAGGCAAAGATCAGGACATGCGGTCCGGAAATCGCCAGTAAATGACTCATGCCAAAACGCTGGAATTTCTGCTCAGTTGCTTGATCCAAAAAACTTTCATCACCGCTTAATAAAGCCAGTAACAAGCCTTTCTGCTGTACCGGCTGTCTGGCCACAAACTCTCTTAAAGCCAGCCGCTGTTGCTCTACCCAAAGCAAAAATCGCTGATCCAACTTTTGTTGCTGGCGTAGATATTTGCCATGACCTAGTGCATAGAGTTGTTGCGGTTGCAACTCCTGAATGCTTTTGATCCGGAAACCGGCCATAACATTTTGCTGCAATGCCCACTTTTCTGCATCAAAAGCACCCGGTGTGGCATAACTATGGTTAGGTCGAATCTGGCCTTGTAATAAATAATAGTGTTCCAGTTCAAGAGTCTGCTGTTTGGTTTCATCATTTACTAAACTGGATGTGACAGGATCTGAAACTGGCAGAAAACCCATCCATTTGACTGTAGTGCCATCAGGGTTAAGCACATGCAGTGCTTGCTGGATATTCTGATCGCCCAGTTTATTCAGCTCTTTGATATAGACCACGATTTCTTTTTCAGAGACCTCGTGCTCTCGTTTGGATAAACGTTCAGCCAATTGCAGATTGGCATAAGCATGACCTAAAAATAGTCCCAAAAGCAGGCTTGATCCAGTGATCAACAAGCTTCGCAGTGGTGTATTCAAGATGAGCTTTAATTTATGGCAACACAGATACCACAACAGCGCAACGATCAAAACTGCCGTCCCGCTCAGTTGAACAGTCAGGAAACTTTTCCCCATACAGGCAAGGCCTAAAATCCAGCCAATACATAGCCACTGCAACATTGAATCTTATTCTGTCTTGTTATTATTTTGTCCAATAATAAAGCCCACCGGAGTGAGCTTCAATCAAATGCGAATATTCTCGTTATTTATGGTTCGATCCAGAGACCATCCTGCATGTGTAAAATTCGGTCTGCAGCATGGGCCAGTTGTTCATCATGGGTCACAATCAGCATCGCCATATTGAACTCACGTTGTAATTCGGTCAGCAGTTCAAAAATCTTTGCTGCAGTCTTACGATCCAGATTTCCGGTCGGTTCATCGGCCATCATCAGTTTAGGTTTACCGACCACTGCACGCGCCAAAGCTACACGCTGACGCTCACCTCCGGATAATTCACCCGGCTTGTGAGTCAGACGATGCGAAAGACCAACACGTTCCAGCAAATATTCGGCCTGCTGTTTAGCTTCCTTGAATTTCATGTTATCGCGTAACATCAGTGGCATGGCCACATTTTCCATTGCCGTAAATTCTGGCAACAGGTGATGAAACTGGTAAACAAAACCCAAATGCTCATTCCGCACATAACCGCGTTCTGCTTCAGACAAGGTATCAAAACGGCGGCCATTCACCATGACCTGACCTGACGTCGGGCGATCCAATCCACCCAAAACATGCAATAAGGTACTTTTGCCTGAACCACTTGAACCTACAATCGAAACAAACTCACCTGCTTTCACCTGTAGCGACAAGCCGCGAATCACATCGACAGTGGCTTTACCATCGGTAAAGGACTTGTGAATATTCTGGGCATCTAAAATCAGATTACTCATAACGCAAAGCCTCTGCCGGTTGAATTTTTGCTGCACGTAAAGCGGGGTAAATCGTCGCGACAAAACTAAGGGCCAGTGACAAGCCTACAATCACCAAAACATCTTGCCAGCGCAGATACGAAGGTAAGTAGTTAATAAAATAGGCATCAAACATATTCAGTCCTAAAGTATTGTTGAGCCAGCCAATAAAGCTACTGATACTAGTTGCTGCAATAATCCCGAGGATGGCTCCTGCACAAGTTCCAATCACCCCAATCACCGTACCTTGCACCATAAAGATTTTGGTAATGGTGGCAGGTGAAGCCCCCAAAGTCCTTAAAATGGCAATGTCCGATTTTTTATCCGTCACCACCATCACCAGTGAAGACACAATATTAAATGCCGCGACTAGAACGATCAGGAATAAAAGCAGGCTGACCATGGCTTTTTCCATCTGAATCGCGCTGAACAGATTACCATGGGTATAAGTCCAGTCCGAAGCATAGAAATTCCCCGGCAAATCACGCACAATTTCCTGAGACACTTGTGGTGCCAGGAAAATATCATCCAGCTTCATACGCACACCCTGCGCACCATCCGGTAGACGCAGCAAGGTCGAGGCATCATTTAAAGCGATATAACCCATCATCGAGTCAACTTCAGCACCAATACTGAAGATTCCCACCACTTTAAAACGCTTGAAACGCGGGACGACACCAGCTGGTGATGGGGTGGCTTCTGGCAGAACCAGAGTAATATTGTCATTTAAACCCACACCCATGGCATCGGTCATTTGCTTGCCCAAAACAATACCAAATTCACCTTTTTTCAGGCTGTCGATACTGCCCTCAACCATATGGTTTTGTATAATTGAAACTTTTTTCTCATACTCGGGTTCAATCCCGCTGACCATAATGCCGGCGACCTGACCCTGTGCGGTCAGCATGCCTTGTAATTGAGTAAAAGGTGCGACTCCCTGAACATGCTCATGCCCTTCAATTTGCTTTGCAAGTTCTGGCCAATTTGTTAAAATTTGTGTTGAGGAAACAGTCGCTTGAGGTATCATTCCTAAGACACGATTCTTTAACTCTCGGTCAAAACCATTCATCACAGACAACACTGTAATGAGGACTGCCACACCGAGTGTGAGGCCGATCATTGAGACCAACGCGATAAAAGAAATGAAGTGGTTACTACGCCGTGCGCGAGTATATTTCAACCCTATATACAGCGAGATTGGTTTGAACATAACCATCTAGTCCGAGGTAATAAATTATGGAAAATGTACAGCATCCAAACGGATTTACGGAAAGACGCGTCATGTCTCGAATCGATGCTGCCTTACGAATTAATTATCAGATTATTTCCGATGATGTTGCCTTGAATGATCCTTACGATCCTAACTTCGTCTTGCCCCGCTATTTTCTACTACTTGCAGAACTAGATCAATTTGATCATGCGGTTAACTACGAATTAGAACAATTATCTGAAAAAGATCAACAAATTGCTCGAATCTTATCCTTATTTAATCAAAAGTTAAACCTTATTACCGGTTCTTTGTATGACGCAATTGTACAAAGCATGTTACCTGTACCAGAGCAAGTGAACTTTTCAGAAACCGGTTTTAGCTTCTTTAATGAGCGCCCTATCGCTGAAGGCACCTATCTGCATGTGACTTTGAGTCATCCGGAAAATTTCTTCCATATTGCAGCAACCGCTCAGGTGGCCTACAGTCGCGAAGAAGAAAATGGCAAATATCGGACTGGTGCATATTTTATTACCATGCATCCCCAAGACCGTGTCAAACTGGGTGAATGCGTCAAGGCTCACTTTGTTTAAATTACTGCTTTAGTCAGTGCTGCTGGGTGATGAAAGGCGAGCGTTATAGCTCGCTTTAATTTCTCTGGAAAAATATAACAACAAACCAGCCAGTAAGATAACGACGCCAAAGACTGCTCCACCCGATAATTTTTCATCATTCAGAATCACCCCGACAAATAAGGCCAGCATCGGCGTCAATACGGTGGTCAATGACAAAGTGGTCGCCTTGATTTTCTGCACCAGTTTAAAATAACAGAACATCGCAATCAGGGAAGCCATGATTACAGCATAACTGAGTCCAATCAGCGATTTTGCCTGTGGGATCTGGGTTGGTGCAAATTGCCAGATAAATGGCAACATGGTACAGGCCATGACCGCTGAAACAGCAATAGAACCGGCCGCTTGTGCCATAGGTTCGAGAGGTGCATTAACTTTTTTCACCCAGAACATCGAAACACAGTAAATAAAAACACTGAGCAACATCAGGCCTATGCCAATCGGCTGAATATGCTGGTCTTTTCCACCCACACAGATAATGCCCAGACCCAGCAAGGCAATCGCCATACCACCCCACTGCGAAGGATAGAGCTTAAGCTGAAATACAAAACGGCCAATTAAACCGGTAATAATCGGCGCCAGTCCGAACATCAGGGCAATAATGCCTGAACTCAGATAATCCGTGGCCAGATAAGTGAAAATCTGTGAGCCGATAAAACTGCATGCGCCAGCCAGGTAACTGTGCATGGATAATTTATCTAAGGGAAAACGGGTTTTAAATAGCCACAACAAGGCAAATGCAAAAGGCAAAGCCAAAAAGAAACGCAATGCCAAAGCCCAGAGCGGATGCAAATCCGTCACACTCCAGACAATAGCTAGCGGTGTCGTCGCCCAGATAAAAACCAATAAAAGATAGGTGGCAATCATATTGGTTTGTGTGGGCATGCGAGTCACTCTGAATAAGGCTTAAAGCGCGGAAGTTTTACGTTTTTGTTTTTGGATGGTCTGATCGAGTGCGCTGGAAAATTCGCGTTTATCCCGTTCTGAAATCGGTGGCGGACCGCCCGTTTGCACGCCCGCTCCGCGTAAGCTGTCCATAAAATCACGCAGATGTAAGCGCGCTTTGACATTGGCTGTAGTATAAATTTCACCACGGGGATGAATCGCAATCCCGCCTTTTTCAATGACTTCCGCAGCCAAGGGAATATCTTGGGTCATGACAATATCATGCTCTTTCATGCGCAGAATAATTTCTTTATCTGCAGCATCCGCCCCACTCATCACCTGAATTGAATTAATTCTGATCGAAGGAGTTATTCCGACTGGTTGGTTGGCAACAAAAGTGACTTCTAGCTGATAGCGATCCGAAGCACGAATAATCACATCTCGCAGAATACGGGGCAATGCATCGGCATCGACCCAAAGTTTGAATGGCAACACAGGGCTTCCCATTAAGGTATTAATCATGGTTATTCTAGCAAATTGAGACGATCAGGTTGATGATTAAATCGCTCCATTTTCATTGCATCTGTCATCAATATTTTAAAAAGTATGTGCCCGGTAAAACTGGCGTGATTCACACAAGAAAAAAATTTGACTTCATTTGACTGGCATTTTAATTTTAAAATTCATTCGATTGACTTGAAAAATCGCAATGACCCTCGATTAACTATAAATACGTCATCCAAGATCAATTGTGCATATGAAAAATCAGAATAGCCCAGAGATCATCACCATTGATGATCAAAATTTCGGTAGTCATGTCGAACACTGGACCTTGCTCACCGACAACCCTGGCACAGATGTACCACAGTGGTTAGGCAAAGCTCTTGATGAACCAATCATGCCGATGGGCCTTTGTACACAAGAATGTGATATGGATGCAGAGACCTGGCTGATTCAGGGACCGAGCAAAGCTGCGGTACAGTTGAGTCAAGTGATTGCCGTCGAAAACAACAAACCTCAAGCGGTAAAAACTGCATTTCCGTGCTTTGACAGTCCTTATCAGGTGAAAGCCACGATTGACCGGATTATTAGCTGTAAATCCAATACTCAGGCTGTATTGCGCCTGAATCTGGGTGCTAATAATATTATTTACGCTTTCGATAACCTGTATAGCGTCAATCATCCGCATTATGAAAAAGACCAGTCCTATGTGGTGAATCTGAATGGCTGGGCCTATGAACTTGAAGCGGTCGCAGATCATGAGCATCTGGTGGTTGATGATCCGGCTTCGATCAAGCACCACCGTGCCTTGAATGATATTCTGGCTGCCAATAATGGTGTAGCACCGGATAATTTGCAGGAACAGATTGATGCCTGGCAGCCGCAGTGCGAAGAAGATAAAGAACCTGTAACCGTAGATTTTTCTAAAATGGTAGCTTATCTATACGGCGAAACCATGGGTCAGGAAGATGAAGCCTGGTTCCAGGGCAATATTGTCGGTAAAACGACTATGCAGTTTATGGGTCAGGACTATACCCTTTATGATGTCACCCTCATTCATGATGAAGGCCAGCCTGCGACCTTGATCCGGATTGCAACGCGGAATGACCAGTACAGAGACTTCCAGATTGGCCAGTATATTCGTGGCAACTTGTGGATTCAGGCCAATATTTATAGAAAAGCGGCCTAAGTTCAAACAGAAAAAGAAGATATTCATTTTGATGGGTATCTTCTTTTAATCCATCTATATCCTTATTTGTCATTTTAATTTTTGATTATTTTTTATACATATTTTCTGGCTTAATAATCTATTTAAATTCATTAAAAACCGAGTTATCCACATTTTTAAATTCAAATAAATTCATTTTAAATATTTAAAATAACCCTAAAAACCTTGTAAAAATAAGCGATTGATTTCTCATATAAATAATCTGTTGTCATACAAATCTAATATTTAAATAAAAATGAAATTTATGCTCTTTAATTAAAAATGTACTTTATTTAATCAATTTTTTATGATAAAAATACTCACAACAAATTAGTATTAACGATAAATAGATCGGACAATAAATATCTATGAAAATCGTGCAAGAAGAAACATTACAACAGGTCGAGCATCATCTTAGCTCCCGCTATAATATTGATATGATGTCCTGCCTTTTTTTCATGTTGGGGATGCTGATCTGCGGATTCATCCTGCATACTTTTATTTTCTAAAATTATTGTATTCATAAAAAAACCCAGCCTGTGCTGGGTTTTTTCGTTTCAGGAATTAACCATTGCGTTTGGCAAAGTCATCCATAAAGTTCACCAATGCCTGCACGCCCTCTAAAGGCACGGCATTATAAATACTTGCGCGCATACCGCCAACCGAACGGTGACCAGCAAGATTCAATAAATGCTGCGCTTCAGCTTCTTTCAGGAACTGTTTCTCAAGATATGCATTAGCCAAAGTAAATGGTACGTTCATGATCGAACGGTTTGCTTTTGCAATCGGATTCGCATAAAAATCGCTTTGATCGATATAACCATAAAGCAAGTTAGCTTTCTCAAGGTTCACTTTGTGCATGGCATCTACACCGCCATTTTCTAGCAACCACTCAAACACCAGACCAGACAAGTACCATGCATAAGTTGATGGTGTGTTAACCATTGAGCCATTTTTCGCTTGATCTGAATATTTCAAGATACTTGGAATTTCAGGTTTAGCTTGATCAAGTAAATCTTCACGAATGATCACCAGCGTTAAACCAGCAGGCCCGATATTCTTTTGCGCACCCGCATAGATCAAACCAAATTTAGAGACATCTACTGGCGCAGATAAAATACTAGATGAATAATCGCAAACTAATGGCTTGTTTGTTTCAGGAATTGAAGCAAATTGCAGACCGCCAATGGTTTCATTATCGGCATAATGCACATAAGCTGCATCATCAGAAAGATTCCATTCGCTTTGTGCACTGATCGCATATTTGCCATCAATTTGGATACCTGCTTTTACAACATTGATATCGCTATAACGCTGCGCTTCTTTCAAGGCTTTTTCAGACCAGATACCGGTATCGATATAGTCTGCTTTGTTGTTTTTGCCAAGCAGGTTCAATGGAATTGCCGAGAACTGTAATGATGCCCCACCCTGCAAGAACAATACTTTGTAGTTCTCAGGAATATTCATGAGTTTACGTAAGTCTGCTTCCGCTTTTTCAGCCATGGCAACATAGTCGGCACTACGGTGGCTCATTTCCATGATCGAAAGACCTTTGCCGTGCCAGTCAAGCATTTCAGCTTGAGCTTTTTCAAGTACGGCAGTCGGTAATGCAGCAGGACCAGCACAGAAGTTGTACGCGCGCATGATTTTTCCTTTCAGAGTGAAACACAATCAAATGATGGCATTTAACCATATCTGGCAGGGTCTTGCACAAAATTATTTCAATCTATGAGTCAAGATAGAGTCAAAAAATCAATGTAGATTCACAAGATAAATTGACCAGTATTTTAGCCTGCTGTTTTTATCATCTTTGCATTAACAATTGAAAATATTCAAAATTAAGCTATTTTTTAATTTTAGATATTCCATCAAAAATAGCCGATAAGTATTTGAAATACAGATGTAAAAGAAACAATACTATAACTTTACACTAGTTCTATCTACGAACCTTTGATTTATACTAGCCGGATAACATTACCGGCTTTAAATCAGTTTAGCGACTTTATGAACTTAAAGAAAAATAAAAGACAGCTTGTCTGGAGTTTAAATCTGCTTGCATCGATGATGTATGGCAGCTTTGCTCATGCACAGAGCATCAGCTTTCAGGACGCTGAACGTCAGTTGTTGCAAAATTCTTATAGCAGCCAAGCCTATCAAAGTCTGGAACAGGCCTCAAAACTTGAAGCTGAAGCAGTGAAAGGTATAGGTCTGCCACGAGTCGACCTGAATGTTCGTGCGTATGCCTTTCATAATGAACTCGATCTGCCTTTGGGTGCATTAAAAAATAATTTAGAGCAATCCTTAACGGATGGTGTAAATAATAGAATTGATGAACTGAACTTAGGTGATCTGGCTGACCCGCTAAAAAATAGTCTAAGACAACCTATTCAAAATGGGGTGGGCTTAATTCCTGATAGTGCGAATGTCGTGCTGGATGATCAGGTGATTCGCCCAACGGTTTCAGTTATGATGCCGCTTTATACCGGTGGACTGACAAGCAGCGCCAAAGAAATCGCCAATATTCAGGTCGGTCGTAGTCAGCTCAGCAACAAACAGCAGCAAGACACGCAGCGTTTTGAACTGATTCAAAGTTATTTTAATGTACAACTCCAAAAGCAACTGCATGCAGCAGCACTATTTAACCTGAATGCCATGCAACAGCATTATCGCAATGCCTTAAAGATAGAACAGCAAGGTTTTATCAGTAAAGGCCAGCGCATGCAGTTTGAAGTGGCACGCAATAATGCCGAGCGCAGTCAGCAAAATACGCAGGCCAATTTGAATGCTGCCCTGTTCCAGCTGAATAATCTGCTTCAGGAAAGTAGCATCACCGAACTTTCGACGCCTTTATTTGTCAATAAAACCGAGCCACAGGCCTTAAATCATCTGCTGAAAACCTTTAGTCAGAACTCTGCGCTAATTCAAAAAATGCAGCTGGATACCCAATTGGCTCAAGCCAATGTCAAAGCCCAGCAAGCAGCGAAAAAACCGAATGTTTTTGCTTTTGGCGAATATAGTCTGGATCAAAAGGAAAACTGGATTGTCGGGGTTGCCGCACGTTATAACCTGTTTTCCGGAATTGATAAAAACAAAAATATTCAGGCTGCCGAACTCAAACGCTCTGCCACAGAACTGCTCACTGCACGCACCCAGCAGGAAATTGAAAATCTGATTTATAAATCTTATAGCGAAGCCCTCAGTGCACAGCAAAGTGATGCGCTTCTGGCACAAAACTTGAAAGCCGCACAGGAAAATTTACGCATCCAAGAATTGTCCTTTAAAGAAGATACGGGCACCGCCACACAGGTCATCGATGCACAAAACTTGCTGAGCGGATTACGAGCCGAAACTGCCTTGAATGCCTACAAATATGTGATGTCACTGGCCACACTATTACAAAGCCATGGCTCGATTACAGAATTTCCGACCTACATTCAACATACCAATACCCACTATATTCGCTAATGGAGCCGAACATGAACGAAGATCAAAAACCGAATGATCCTGTGAATGAAGCGGCTTCATCCAGCGATACAGAAAAATCGCCTGCGCAACAGGTAGAAACAAAAACTGGAATAGAAAACAACGCGACGACTTCGACCGAGCAACAACAAGCTCCTGAAATCGCTAAAAAGAAAAAATATTTATTGCTTGCCCTGATTCCAGTTCTGCTGGCAGTCATCGCATTTGGATTATGGAAAAGCTACCAACCGGCTCCGCTGGAATTGCAGGGTCGTGTAGAAGCTGAAACGGTTCAGGTAGCGACCAAAGTGCCAAGCCGTATTGAAGAAATTTATGTAGAAGAAGGTCAGCAGGTCAAAAAAGGTGATGTACTGGTGCGCTTAAACAGCCCGGAGATTCAAGCAAAAAAACAGCAAGCCGTAGCGGCTTTACAATCTGCATTGGCTTTACAATCGACTGCTGAACGTGGCTCGCAGGAAGAAAATATCGCTAGCCTGTATGCCAACTGGCAATCGCTGAAAGCACAGCAAAATTTAGCCAAAGTTTCTTATGAGCGTGGTGCAAATTTATTTAAGGAAGGTGTGATCTCACGCCAGCGCCGTGATGAATTATTTGCAGCCAGTCAATCAGCGGCGCAAATGACTGAAGCGGCGTATCAGCAATACGCACGTGCCAAACGTGGCAGCACCTCGCAGCAAAAGAGTTCTGCCGATGCACAGGTAGATATTGCCCAGGCTGCGCTGGATGAAGCCAATGCTTTAGAAGCAGAAACCCAATTAGTTGCACCTGTAAACGGAACGGTGTCTAAAACCTATGGCAAAGTCTCGGAGCTGGTAGCCACCGCAGTCCCTGTGGTCAGCCTGATTGAAGATCAAATGTGGGTGAGCTTGAATATTCGTGAAGACCAATATGCTCCATTTCAAAAAATGAGCAGTATTGAAGGTTATATTCCCGCCCTAGATAAAACCGCTACTTTTAAAATCAAACAGATCAGTGCCGAGGGCGAATTTGCCACCATTAAGACCACACGCCAAACCGGCGGTTATGATGTCAGAAGTTTTAAGCTGCATCTTGTGCCCACACCAGCGATTCCTGAACTGAAAGTTGGGATGAGCGTGTTGTTTAAACTGAAAGAGACCCCATAATGTGGACGGGTATATGGCGCGAATTGCGCTATCTGCTTCACGAAAAATGGGATCTGTGTCTGGTCACGCTGGCACCTGCACTGGTGATTATTTTATTCAGCAGCATGTTTGCCCAAGGTAAACCCGATCATCTATCGATTGCGATTATTGATCAAGATCAGAGTGCGCTGAGTCAAAGCATTTATCAGCATGTGGCCCTGAATCATACTCTTAAAATTGCTACGGTGTCGAAACAAACAGCTGAGATTGAGCGCCTGCTAAATCAAAATAAAATTTGGGGTTATATCCATATTCCAAGCGGCGCCGAGCAACGTCTGGTTCGTGCCCAGGATGCTGACATCAGTATTGCCTTTAACCAGAGTTATTTCAGTATTGGAAATACCATTTCCTCTGCCATGCTGGTCAGTACCCTGCAAGCACTGGCTGAATTTAGCGGACAGCAATATCTGGGCAACCGGCTGCCTTCTCTCGAAGCACCGTCACCGCATATCAAAATATCGCCGCTGTATAATCCGCAGCTGAATTATGAATTCTATCTGGAACCCTATGTCATTCCGGCAATTCTGCATTTACTGCTGTGTTGTTGTGTGGCATTTTCCGTCGGTCAGGAACTGAAGCGGCAGACCTTAACAAGCTGGATTAGCAACTCATCCATCTGGATGTCATTACTGTCTAAGAACCTGGTCTATGTGGCTATTTTTAGTCTATGGACCTGGATCTGGATGTTCTGGCTGATTGAAATTCGCGGCTGGTTTGTTGCCGGCTCGCTCGCTCTGATTCTATCGGCACAATTTCTGCTATATAGCGCTTATGCATTTTTAAGCAGTGCAGTGGTTCTGGCAACCAAAGATTTAAGTAAATCTTTTGGCATCATTGCGGTCTATGGTGGTTCATCTTTAAGTTTTGCCGGTGTGACTTTACCTTTAAATAATGCGCCCCTATTCACCCAGTTTTGGTCCAATATTATTCCGTTCATGCCCTATGCCAAATTACAAACTGAACAATGGGTGATTGGTAGTCCATTGCATATTTCACTGCAAGCTGGATTAATGCTGCTGATCTATGCCCTAGTCTACGCTCTGCTGGCTTATCTGTTTCTTAAAAAAATCGCCAAAGGAGCAACACCATGAAATCCCTTTGGTTTTACTATCTACAAAGCTTTAAAGATATCGTCAGTCACGGCACGATCTTTACCACGCTGATTCTATCCGTCTTGTTTTACAGCTTTTTTTATCCAACCGCTTATCAGGCACAGCAGGCTGAAGCCTTACCAATTATTATTGTCGATGAAGAACAAAGTAGCTTAAGTACCCGCATTATTGGTCAGGTGGCACAAAGCCCCAATGTCGAAATTCAGGCGATTACCGGCAATTTCGCCGAAGCCAAACAATGGGTGGAATCTCAAAAAGCTGATGGCATTTTACTGCTGCCGGACAATTTATCGCAAAGCTTAAGACATGGTGAAACAGGCGGCATTGGCCTGTATTTAAGCACAGCCAACTTTTTAGTGACCAAACAAATTGGTCTGGGCTTAGCCACATCGGTTGAGCAAACTTTGGCAGATTATACTGAACGCTTTGGCGAGGTCTCAGATTTTTCACCGGCCCTTTCTGTGCATCAAATTCCTTTATTTAATCCGCTGTCCGGCTATGGTAGTTATGTCTTTCCTGCGGTTGCACCTTTAATTATTCACCAAACCATTCTTTTAGGTTTGAGTATGCTGATTTTGGTATATCAGGAAAGAAAAATAGAATTAAACGCACATGCATTGATTGGGATGTGTTTAGCGGTCTTCACCATTGGCTGTCTGGGATGTTTCTATTTATTCGGCTTTAGCTTCTGGCTATTTGATTATCCACGTGGTGGCAACCTGTTCGGGATGCTACTGGCTGTTCCGGTTTTTATCTATACAATAATTGGCATGACCTGCCTATTCGCCAGTTTTCTGGATCTGCCGGAACGTGCGGGTCATGTGATTGTATTCACTTCCATTCCACTGTTCTTTTTATCTGGTGCGGCCTGGCCGCATGCTGCAATGCCTATCTGGATGCAAGTCGTTGGCGAAATCCTGCCTTCCACCCAAATTGTGCAGATGTTTATTCAACTCAATCAAATGGGTGTACCTACCGCACTGGTCTTACCTAAACTGCTCTATCTTGGAATGATCGGTAGCTTGTGCTTTTTTTTGGCTTATCGACGTTTAATTCCTAATCATCAAAGCAGATAGAGCATTATAGCAATGCTCCTATTCCACTTATTTACTCGATTCGCCAAAGACCTGAATATTGAAATTACGAATCTTGTTACTGCCATTCGGCTTATCAAAACTCACATCATACTGAACCAGATTCTCCGGATAGGCAATTTCATAGCTGACCTTATATTGTCCAGGCTGATTGGTTGCTTCTTCAATCTCTTTGGTCATTAAAGTCTTAGACTTGTATTCACCTTGAGGAATTGAACGTGAAAAGCGTTTCATCAGCTTTTCATTATCCTTAAACTGGGTTTGCAACTGCGGTTCTAACTGATCCAGAAATTCCTCATATTTCCCGTCACGCAAATCCTCATAAGCCAGCTGTGCCGCCTTTTCCTGTTCAGGACTCGGATTCGGAATATTGTCCATTGAATTACAGCCAGTCAATGCAACAGCTGCTGCCAACAACATTAATTTGGTTTTCATCGCTTCCCCTTATGGAGTCAAGGTTTATAAAAAAGGACGCCGAAGCGCCCTTTTTATCAGTAAAAAACTTATTCTTCTACTGAATTTTCACCATCTTTTTCAACTTGCTCAGTTTCAGCAACTGCATCCGTTTCAGCCACTAAAGATTCTGCACCTTCAATCGCTTCAACAAACTCATCTTCTTCAACAGCTTCAATTGAAACCACACCGACCAGCAATTCCTCATTACCTAAGCGGATCAAACGAACACCTTGTGCATTACGACCAGTTTGCGCCACTTCAGATGCACGGGTACGAACCAGCGTACCACCATCTGAAATCAGCATCAGTTCTTTGCTTGCATCAATGGCAACAGCACCCACCAATTGACCATTACGTTCAGAGGTCTTGATCGCAATCACGCCCTTACCGCCACGTTTCTTGGTCGGGAAGTCATCTACTGGAGTACGTTTACCATAACCATTTTCAGATGCACACAGTACTTCACCAGTTTCAGGTACAACCACCAGTGATACGATTCGGCTAATCAATGCTGAATCTGAACCATCTTCGTCATCAGACTCGATCTCAGTTTCGTCATTTTCTTCTAGCTGTGCAGCTGCACCAATGGTCACGCGCATACCACGTACACCTTTGGCAGAACGGCCCATTGAACGTACATCCGTCTCAGCGAAGCGAATGGCTTTACCTTCGTTCGAGAACAACATGATTTGCTGTTCGCCATCAGTAATCGCCACACCAATCAGGGTATCGTCACCATTCAACTCAATCGCACGTAAACCGTTTGAACGAACATTTGAGAACTGCTCAAGCTCTACACGTTTAATCGTACCGTATTCGGTTGCCATAAACACATAGAAGTTTTTACGTACCGCTTCAGCCTGCTGAGCAAAGTCATTGATGATGTCATCATCAAGATCTGTTGCAGAAAGCTCCAAGCCCAACTGTTTCAATTGAATACGCAATGCATCAGAAATATCATCCGCACCATCTTCAGATTCTGTCAGCGCTGCTTCAAGCTCGGCAAAATGAGCATTGATCACTTCATTGGCTTGCAACTGCGCTGCATTGGCTTTGACAAATGCCTTGAAGTCAGCCAGACGTTCTTTGAATTTCTTCGGCGCATCGATCACCGGCAAGATCGCGGTAATGGTCTCGTTTTCATCCAGCGGCAACAAGTTCACCATTGGGCGACCTTTGGCACCACGTGAGGCTTGTGGCACTTCATACACTTTCAGACGATAGACCTTACCAACGTTGGTAAAGCAAAGTACTGTCGCATGACTTGACGTCACAATCAGATGTTGAATGTAATCATCTTCTTTCATGCTGGTCGCAGACTTACCACGGCCACCACGACGCTGTGCAGCGTAGTCAGACAATGGTTGAGTTTTCGCATAACCTGATTTCGATACCGTCAGCACCATTTGCTCTTCAGGAATCAGATCTTCACGAGAGAAATCGATACGTGACTCGACAATCGACGTTTTACGTGCATCGCCATACTGCTGAAGAATTAATGCCAGCTCTTCACGAATGACATTCATCAACAGATTAAAGTCATTCAAAATTGCAGTCAGTTCAGCAATTTGTGACAGGATTTCACTATATTCAGCATGTAACTTGTCTTGTTCCAGACCAGTTAAACGATGCAAGCGAAGTTCCATAATTGCATTCACCTGGGTTGGTGACAAACGATAAATCTCGCCATCCAAACCAAATGGGCGACTTGGGTCTTCACCTTCAATCTCATCCGGACGCACAGAAACTGAACCGGCTTTTTCCAACAAGGCCAAAACACCGCCACCTGCCCACTCACCTGCCTGCAAACGCTCACGCGCTTCAGCCGGATTTGCAGAACTCTTGATGGTTTCGATGATGGCATCAATATTTGCCAGAGCAACGGTTAAACCTTCCAAGATATGACCACGTTCACGCGCTTTGCGTAATTCGAACATGGTACGACGCGTGACTACTTCCTGACGGTGACGGATAAACGCGGCAATGATGTCTTTCAGGTTCATCAATTTTGGTTGGCCATTGTCCAGGCAAACCATATTGATGCTGAAAGAGTTTTCAAGTTGCGTGTTCTGGAACAGGTTGTTCACGATCACTTCAGCGTTTTCACCACGCTTCAGGTCAATCGCGATACGCATACCGTCTTTGTCAGACTCATCACGAAGCTCTGAAATGCCTTCCAGTTTTTTCTCTTTAACCAGTTCTGCAATACGCTCAATGGTTTTTGCTTTATTGACCTGATATGGAATTTCAGTGAAGACAATCGTGGTACGGCCATTCTTCGGATCTTCTTCGAAATGGTATTTACCACGGATATGCAAACGGCCCTTACCGGTACGGTATGCATCGACGATGCCTGATTTACCGTAAATGATACCGCCTGTCGGGAAATCCGGACCAGAAATATGTTCCATCAACCCTTCGATGCTGATCTGAGGATCATTAGCATAGGCCAGACACGCATTCACAACTTCAGTCATGTTATGCGGCGCCATATTGGTCGCCATACCAACTGCAATACCAGTGACACCATTAATTAATAAGTTCGGAACACGGGTTGGCATGACTTGAGGAATACGCTCAGAGCCATCGTAGTTGTCTTCCCACTCGACGGTATCTTTTTCAAGATCCGCTAACAGTTCGTGGGTCAGTTTACGCATACGTACTTCGGTATAACGCATTGCTGCTGCGCTGTCGCCATCGACCGAACCGAAGTTACCTTGACCATCAACTAATTGGTAACGCAAGCTGAAATCTTGCGCCATACGTACAATGGTTTCGTATACGGCAGAATCACCATGCGGGTGATATTTACCAATCACGTCACCGACTACACGTGCAGACTTTTTATAAGCTTTGTTATAGTCATTGCCTAATTCGTGCATTGCGAAAAGCACACGACGATGAACAGGTTTTAAACCATCTCGTACATCGGGCAATGCACGTGACACAATCACGCTCATCGCATAATCGAGATATGAGCTTTTAAGTTCATCCTCAATGGCAATCGGTCTAATTTCCGATACGCTCATGCATACTCCTTATTCTACAAGCCAATTTTGGCTTGTATTTATATGTCGTAAAACTAGCAAAATCATTAACTCAAACGACTGAGTTAAAAACTAAAATACAGCCCTAAATTATAGCATAAACACTTGTATTTTTGTGTCGAAATATTCAGCTTAACCTTGTTAATTATCTTCATTTTAGTGATCATTTTCTTGTTATTTCAAAACAGAAAATCAGTGCATCCAGACAGGATTTTTCAATACTCAAAATTTTGAGAAATACAGGAGTACAAAAACAAAATGCGCCAATCAACTGGCGCATCTTCATCGTTTTTTCTATATTTTTATTGTGCCTGGTTCAGTACTTTACGATAGCTCAGCACAGCCACAATCAATAAAACTGGCAATAACATCTCCACCCCTTCCTCAATGGTCATAATCATGATTTGAGTATGCGGCACCAATTGGATGCCGAATTCATCTTTCAGGGTTGAGGTCGTGCGATCCAGCACCTTGCTTAGTCCGCCACAGGCAATGGTGAGGAAGATAAAAAAATGTGCAATATTCAAAGAATCTTTCATGCTTCGTATGGTTTGAACCAATTTTTTCGCCAATACCAGAAAGACAAAAATAATCCCAAGCAATAAAATAAATCCGAGCAGCTTATCCATGAGCGGAATTTCAGCACTGCGATAGAAATTAGTTTTAATAAAACTCATTTCAAACACCTGCTTATGAAAATCCATTTCCCGCAATCCCAACAATGTCGCTGCTATAGCCGTAAACACTCGGGTATTAGGTTTGATTTCAACATTGAGCAAACACAGCACTGCCAGCAAGTACCATAACCATGGACTCATGACTTCAAAAGCGCCTGATTCACTAAATAAATACTGAGTCACCGCAGGCGGTGCATTCAGGGCAGTATGAATGCAAATACCCAGATAAAGCGCAATCAGCAGAAAACTAATGAACAGGATATGGGCGGCTTTGGAAAAGGACATGATTAAAAACAGGAGAAAAACCAAACCGGAATTTTATCACTTTTCACGCAAATGAAATACTCTAGTTTCGACTGCCGAGTATTTTTAAAATTTTTGCATAAAAAAACGCCCTTGGACAAAACAGGAAAGCATTGCTTTCACTGCCTGCACAAGAGCGTTTTTTGAATCCGATTCAAGAATTAGATTTTAGAAACCAATTCAGGAATAACAGTGTTCAAATCACCGACTAACCAGTAGTCAGCGACTGCATTGATTGGCGCTTCTTCGTCTTTGTTGATCGCAACGATCACTTTAGACTCTTTCATACCCGCCAAATGCTGAATCGCACCAGAGATACCGACTGCGATGTACAGATCAGGCGCAACGATTTTACCAGTTTGACCCACTTGCATATCGTTTGGTACGAAGCCAGCATCTACCGCAGCACGTGATGCACCTTGAGCAGCACCAAGCTTGTCAGCCAATGGATCAAGGATCTTGTGATAGTTCTCACCAGAACCAACACCACGACCACCAGAAACTACAATACGCGCAGCTGTCAGTTCAGGTCGTTCAGATTTTACGATTTCTTCGTTGATAAACTTAGAAATACCGGCATCACCAGTAGACGCAGCAGCTTCAACAGCAGCAGAACCACCCTCAGCAGCTACAGCATCAAATGCTGTACCACGAACAGTCGCCAATACGATGCTTTCGCCTGATTCTACAGTCGCAATTGCGTTACCTGCATAGATCGGACGTTTGAAAGTCTTAGGACCATCTACCGCAATGATGTCAGTGATCATGCTTACGTCAAGAAGCGCAGCTGCACGTGGCAAAATGTTTTTACCAGTTGTTGTAGAAGCAGCAAGGATATGTGTATAGCCTTTACCTAATTCAGCAACAAGTTTAGCCACATTTTCAGCCAATTGGTTTGCATAAGCAGCGTCATCAGCAAGTAATACTTTGCTTACACCCGCAACTTTAGCCGCTTGGTCAGCAACTGCCTGAGCGCCAGAACCAGCAACCAATACAGTGATATCACCACCGATTTTTTGCGCTGCAGCAACAACGTTTAAAGTAGCAGCATTTAATGCTTTGTTGTCGTGCTCAGCGATAACTAAAATACTCATGATTTTTATCCTTCTGTATTAGATCACTTTCGCTTCGTTTTTCAATTTTTCTACAAGCTCGTCTACAGACTTCACTTGTACGCCAGCTTTACGCTCTGCAGGTGATTCAACTTTCACTGTTTTCAGTTTAGTTGCAGGGTTTACACCGAAATCTGCAGGTGACTTGGTATCCAGCGGTTTTTTACGCGCTTTCATGATGTTTGGAAGTGCCGCATAACGAGGCTCGTTCAAACGCAAGTCCGTGGTAATGATTGCTGGAAGTTTCAGCTCAACAGTTTGTAAACCGCCGTCTACTTCACGTGTTACTTGTACTTTATCGCCATCTACTTTTACTTCAGAAGCGAATGTACCTTGACCTGCACCCATTAGAGCGCCAAGCATCTGACCAACCTGATTCGAGTCATCATCAATTGCTTGCTTACCCAGAAGGATCAATTGTGGTTGTTCAGCGTCAACAACGCCTTTCAGAATTTTAGCGATTTCCAGCGCACCCAGTTGGCTGTCATCAGCTTCAACCAGAATACCGCGGTCAGCACCAAGCGCCATTGCAGAACGAATCTGTTCTTGGGCTTCTTTAGGACCAATAGAAACAACAATGATTTCTGAAACAGTTCCTTTTTCTTTTAAACGAACCGCTTCTTCCACTGCGATTTCACAGAATGGATTAATTGACATTTTAACGTTAGTTAAGTCAACACCACTGTTGTCCGGTTTAACACGAACTTTAACGTTGGCATCAACCACACGTTTTACAGCAACAAGAGCCTTCATGTAATCCTCGGCTGTTTTAGCAAATGTAAATGTTGAGAAAAGTTAGTGTAACTCTTCACTTAAATTTTTTTAGGTGCCCTATCTTGCAATGTGTACGGCATTTCGGTCAAGTCACAATTCAACAAAGAGGTGTAAAAATGCGTAATTTTCCCTGAACGATGCGTTCACAATTAATTGTTATCGTTTTATTACAATGAAATGTATCAATATTTACTTAAAATTTAACCATTGATTTATATTATTTTTTTATCTGATTAATCACATCAGAAGTTTTGATTGATCACATTTAATTTAAATTGATTTAAAGCAGCTTGAAGCAAAACAGCCGGAATATACGTATGTCAGCTTTTGTCATTTTGGACAGAACTCTTTTTGAGAGCGAATTAAACCTAATATAAAGACAAATTGACCAAATAATAAACCAGCGCATTGAATTCTACGCCGACAAAGTGAATATTTAATTTCAAATCTTCGCAATTATAAAAAAAGCATACTGCGAACAGTATGCTTCTTTGCAACCAGATTAATTGATGATGAGCCAGCTTGCAGCAAGTGCCAGTAAACCACCAGAAGTTCCATCCACCCATTTTTGTTTACGTTCATCCATTTGGGTTTTTTGGCTGATTTTGCTGAACAAAATACTTAAGCTACAATACACTACAAAAATCAGACTGATAAAAATAAAGGACAGGATCAAACCTTGGCTGACAGTATTGGCGGATTTATCAATAAACTGCGGCAAAATCGCAAAATAAATCAACATGCCTTTTGGATTTAACAGCGCAGTAAAAAAACCTTTTTTAATCGGATTGGCTGAGGTCTTTTTCTCAATGTTCAGCGCTTTTTTACTGAATACCGATTTGAGCAAATTAAAGGCCAAATACAACAGATACGCAATCCCAAGCCAGCGAATTGTTTCAAACAGCACCGGAAAAGAGATAATAATAGCCGCAATTCCGAGTGCCACCAGAATAGAATGCACCAGATAACCGCAACACACCCCTAAGGTTGCCATCATGCCTGCTTTTGCATCTTTACCCATCACTTGAGACAGGATAAATAACATATCGGGTCCAGGCGTAAAAATCAGGGGAAGCACGGTCAGTGCAAAGAGTACAAATACAGACATTTCCTTTTCCTTTCAAACTCCAGAAAGTGAAACAAGTATCTGCGATTTTTTACAAAATTGGCTTTCAATTTATTTTATAATACGTATTATTTTTCGAATACTATTCTAATTTATGAAAATATCCACCAAGTCTGTGCGGGTAAAGCTTGATCGAATTGATAAAAATATCATTCGATATTTACAGGCCAATGGCCGTATTCAGAATAATGATCTGGCACGTGAAATCGGACTTTCACCTTCATCCTGTTTACGCCGGGTGAAATTGCTGGAAGATGCAGGCGTGATTCAGAATTACACGACTATTGTCGATCAACAAAAAATTGGTTTTCAGCTGATTTTATTTTCGCGCATCTGGCTGGTCGGTCAGGATGCCGAAACCATTGATACCTTTATTGAGGCGATGAAAGAATTGCCGCAAGTGATGGAGTGCTACATTATTTTGGGAGAGAGCGATGCCATGTTGAAAGTTGTGGTGCCTGATCTGGAAAGTTACCGTAAATTTCAGTCGACCCATCTGACCAAAAAAAATGGTATTACCAGTGTCAAAACAGATTTACCGAGTCAGATTATTAAACAGAGTTTCCAGCTGCCTTTAGAAGATTTATAGGCAAACTGATTTTAGACAACGACGCTATGTTCTTAATTTAAGATTTGCATAATCGTATGCTTGCTTAAACCATAACATGTGCTGCAAGCGCATAGATTGCAAGTTCTCGTATAAAAAAGGTTGCCTATAATAGAAGACAACCTTTTCCTCTTGAGCAAAGCCAAACCACAGGACTGAGTCTTATTTTTATGCTGTGTGGATGCTTCAGAATTTACTCAGTTTCTTGTGCTAAAAAATCACGATGTACATGGCTTAAATCTACCAGCTCATAGTCTGCCAATTCAAAAATTTGCCAAATCGCAATCGCATCTTCTTTTAAATCGACTGCTTGGGTCGCACGATTCGACAATTGCCATTGCAAGTCAGAAATCCATAAATAGTATTGTCCAGTCGCCGCATTAAAGGCCTGAACTTTCCCATCGGCATTAATGCCTTGAATGATGGCGCCTTCAGGTAAAGTCGCTTCAAGATTGGGTAAGCTAATGTCCACGAAATGTTTGATTTGTCGCAGACCATAACCTGCAAACATTTCTTTTTGAGCTTCACTTAACTGTGCATATTTTTGCTCTACATCTGCAATTACCAGTGTGTCCATGTCACCTCCCATCGGTCAAATGCTGAGACGCTGCTCAGCAATATTTCATTTTAAATATTAAATACTAGTTATTGTTATACCTGAAATGGCGCATTTAACGAATAAGACAATAGTGAAATGCTTACCCGAACGCCAATGTTCAGTTCAATTCCATTTTAAGGTTTATATATGAAAGTTTTGTGCCAAAAATACAATTTTCATGATTTTTATTCTTTAAAACTGGGCACATGATCAATCTTCTTTATGCTGCGCACGCGGATGGGCCTGATCATAAATCTGGGCCAGATGGTCAAAATCAACATGGGTATAAATTTGCGTGGTGGTTAAATTACTGTGTCCCAGCATTTCCTGCACGGCTCGTAAGTCCCGGCTATTCGATAACATGTGACTCGCAAAACAATGTCTTAACAAATGCGGATGTAAATCTACATTCACGCCTGCGCGCTGCGCCTGAAACTTGACCCGATTTTCAATTTGTCGTGCACCGAGCGGATTGCCTTTCTGGGTAATAAATACATTCGCCTCCGGTACAAAATCGCCATTCCATAAAGGATAAACCTGCAACCAAGCCATCACGCTGTCTTTGGCCTTGGAACCGAAAGGCACTATCCGGGTTTTATTGCCTTTACCAGTAATGCGTAATAACTGCCGGTTGAAATCAATATCTTTAATTCTCAGGCTTTGCAGTTCTGCCAGACGCAGCCCACTGGAATAAAGCAATTCTAACATCGCTTTGTCCCGGAGCCACATTTGCTGTTGTATTTCATTTTCAGGCGCAGGCTGATCAATAATTTGGTTGACGGTTTCAATATCCACCATGCCCGGCAAAGGACGCGATTGACGTTTTAACTGAAAATCATCCGCCGGATTAAAAGCCATATGCTGAGCCTGTTCGGCCCATTTCATAAACTGACGAATAGCCGAAAGCATACGTTGCAGGCTGCTAGGACTGAGCTGATGCTGTTCCACTTTTTCAGCCAGAAACTGGCGTAAATCGGTGGCTTCTACATCGTTTAAATTGAGCTGCTCACGCTGGCAAAACTCTAAAAAATCTGAGACATCACGTTCATAGGCTTGCAAGGTATGTTTGGACTGGTTTTGAATTTCACGTTCTTTCAGCCACATGTTAAGCAAGAGTTGAGGTGGGACAATCACTGCTTGCTCCATTTAGAGTTGCTCCAAATAATCTTGAATCAGCATTGCAACCTGATTTGCATGAGAATTGGCAAAGAAATGATCTCCACCTTGGATAATATGCAATTTTGCATTTTTAAAAATTCCTGCCAAGTATTGTCCAAGCTGAACAGTACTTAAAGGATCATGATCGCCCCAGATCAGTAAGATCGGAATGTCAAGACTTTCAAGCTGAATGCGGCTAAATTCAGTTTGGTCTTGTACAAACCAGTCCGGTGCTGTTTTAAAATGTTCATGATAATCTGTTCGCCAGTCTGCACAATGAAATGATTGCAAATTCAGGCCACCAGATGTCGCCAACAATACCAGCCCTTTGACTTTCTGCGGATGATTGAGTGCCAACCCAACGGCCAAGACACCGCCCATAGACTGGGCAATCAGAATGGAATCATCCTCAATTTTTTCTTTCACGAATTCTTGCAGATCATACAGGTTTTGAATGGCCAAATTTGGTGCTACGCCATCAAAGCCCGGATAGGCAATGACTTGCTGATCTGGATATTTGGTTAATGCTGCCCTTAATGGCTGCCAAAAGTGCTGGCTTCCTGAAGCACCCGGCAGGAAAACAAGCGTATTCATCTCATTCAAATTCTACGGTTTTTCCCATCCTAGCATAAAAAAAGCACCATCGATCAGACAGTGCTTTTTTCTCAAGCGGAACCAAGCTTAACCCTGGAAATAACGTAAATCCAGACGTCCTTCATACACGGTCGCCGTTGGTCCGGTCATCCAGACCACATCACCTTCTTTCCACTCAATTTGCAACTTTCCGCCTGCCAGTTCAACTTCGACTTTACTCGACAGCAGACCACGACGCATACCTGAAATTGCGGCAGCACAGGCACCTGTACCACAAGCTAAGGTCTCGCCTACACCACGCTCGTACACACGTAAACGTGCATGTTTTTCATCAATAATCTGCATAAAGCCAGCATTGACTCGTGCCGGGAAGCGCGCATGTGATTCAACTTGTGGACCAATACGTGCGACATCAGCAGCGATCACATCCGGTACAATTGTCACCGCATGTGGATTCCCCATATTGACCACATCAATGGTCAGCTTTTCACCGCCAGCAAGATCGATGTCATACAGGCTCTCCGGCGCATCAGCTAAAAATGGAATTTCCTGAGGCAGAAATTTTGGATAACCCATATTGACCCGTACCCAACCATTCGCACCCAATTCCGGCTCTACAATACCAGATTTGGTTTGTACCTTGATTTTGGTTTTGGTCGTGAGCTGACGATCATGTACAAATTTGGCAAAACAGCGCACGCCATTGCCACATTGTTCCACTTCTGAACCATCGGCATTAAAAATCCGATATTTAAAGTCTGCACTTGGGACATCGGGTGGCTCAACCACCAAGAGTTGATCAAAACCAATGCCAAAGTTACGATTGGCCAAACGCTGAATGGTCAAAGTGTCTAAATAAGCACGCTGGCTGATCAGGTCAACCACCATAAAGTCATTGCCCAGACCATGCATCTTGGTAAATTCTAATAACATCCTGATTTATCCTTAAGGCAATAAACGCTCACGTTCCCAGAGTGATTCAATCGTTTCACGTTCACGAATCAAATGCGCCTGATCAGCATCGACCATTACTTCAGCAGCACGGCCACGGCTGTTATAATTTGAACTCATCACAAAACCGTATGCACCTGCGCCCAGCACAGCCAGCACATCATTTTCCTTGATCGCAAGCTCACGCTCTTTACCCAGAAAATCACCAGTTTCACAAATTGCACCCACCACATCCCATTCTTTCATTTCGACATCGGTACGAGGTGTAACAGATTGAATATCCATCCATGCTTCATATAACGCAGGGCGAATCAGGTCATTCATCGCTGCATCAATGATCGCGAAATTACGGTGATTCGTTGGTTTTAATAGATCCACTTTAGTCAGCAGCACACCTGCATTGGCAGAGATACTACGTCCCGGTTCCATATACACTTTCAAGCCCAATTTTTCTAAAGCTGGACGTAGCGCATTGGCATATTCTTCAACCGACGGCGGGGTTTCATCTTTATACGTCACACCCAGACCACCGCCGATATCGATGTGTTTGAGGTGAATGCCCAGCTCTTTTAACTGGTCGATCATCACAATGACACGATCCAGTGCATCCACAAATGGCTGGGTTTCAGTCAGCTGTGAACCGATATGGCAGTCAATCCCAACCACATCCAGATTTGGCAATGACGCTGCATATTGATAAGTTTCAAACACGCTATCAGACGGAATACCGAATTTATTTTCTTTTAAGCCGGTTGAAATATAAGGATGGGTTTTGGCATCGACATCAGGATTCACACGTAATGAAATCGGCGCTTTGATATTTAATTCAGCCGCAACCTTCTGGATACGATCCAGCTCGGCATAAGATTCCACGTTGAAACAGGCAATCCCAACTTCTAGCGCTTTTTTGATATCCGCTTCAGATTTACCCAGACCCGAAAATACAATTTTCGATGCATCACCACCGGCTTTCAGCACACGCGCCAATTCACCACCAGTCACAATATCAAAACCGGCACCCTGTTTGGCCAATACATTCAATACCGCAAGATTAGAGTTGGACTTTACCGCAAAACAGATTTGATGGTCGATAAAATCAAAAGCACGATCCATATCTAAAAAATGCTTTTCCAAAGTGGCTTTAGAATAAACATAGAGTGGTGTGCCAAATTGCTCCGCGAGCTGTTGTAATGAACATTGCTCAGCGTGCAATACCCCATTAATGCGGGTGAAACTCATGAAGGTATCCTTTCTGTGAAAGCGTTATGGTGTGGTTTTAACGTCTGAATCTGTAGGTGCAGCAAACTGTTGTTGCACGGGTGCCTCGCGTTTTTCATCGGACGCTTTAGGCTCAGTTTCAGTATTTTTGTATAACAGATACTTGGCACGCTTGTCGTAATTCGGATCATTCGGCAAGTGCAAAGCACCTGACTGTCCACAACCTGCAAGAACAAGACCTGTCGCTAAGATACTGATGTAGCAAATGACTTGGCGCATCTGACCACCTAATGTAATAGTTTCGATGAAGTATAACGCGATCATTCGGCATGACCCAAGCGTTAAACGCTAGAGAGTATCTTTAGACAAAAAAAAACGCCAGCAGATCGCTGACGTTTTTATTGATAAGGTTTATTTATGTTTCTGTTTATAGAAACCAAAATAGCCAATGATCAGCAGGATAAACCAGATCGGACTGATCATCAGTGCCTGGCGAGTATCCTCTTCCAGCGCCAAAACCACGATCATGCTCAGGAAGAAAATAATCACGACCCAACAAGTCAATAAACCACCTGGCAGCTTAAAGGTCGATTTGGCATGCAGCTCTGGACGTGTTTTGTAATACACGATATAGCTCCAGATAATGATGATCCAGACACAAATAAACAGAATCGTGGATAAAGTCGTGGCCAAGGTAAAGGCCCGAACAGTATCCGGAACGAAATACTGCAGTGCTGCACCCAGCAACAAACACACGGCAGAAAAATACAGGGCATTTGCAGGGACAGCACGACGATTCAAGCGACCAAAGGCAACCGGTGCCTGCTCTTCACGCGACAGGCCAAACAGCATACGGCTAGTCGAGAATACGCCACTGTTCATCGATGACATCACCGAGGACAATACCACCAGGTTCATGATGATCGCAGCCGCTGCAATGCCAGCCTGACTGAACAGGTTTACAAAAGGCGAGACATTCGGGTCAATCTGGTTCCATGGAGTTACTGACATCACAATGAGCAGTGCCAATACATAGAAAATAATGATACGGATCGGAATAGAGTTCACCGCTTTTGGCAGGTTCTTTTCCGGATCTTTGGTTTCAGCCGCGGTAGTACCCACCAGCTCTACCCCGACAAAGGCAAAGATTGCAATCTGGAAACCGGCCAGGAAGCCCATGGCACCCGTCGGGAACAAACCGCCATGCTCCCAGATATGACTAAAGGATGCGACCGTACCGACATCATTGGTAAAGCCGGTAAATACCATCCACAGACCAACGGCAATCAGCACCACAATGGCGATAATTTTGACCAGGGCAAACCAGAATTCCATTTCACCAAACAGTTTTACCGTGACCAGATTCAAGCCCATGATAAACACAATCGCGGCAACACTGATCATGACGCCTTCTTCAGGGCTAAAGGGCAAGCCATTATTGAAGAATTGCAGATAGTAAATAATGGCTGACAGATCCGCGATCCCGATGGTAATCCAGCACAACCAGTAGGTCCAGCCAACAAAGTATCCGGCCCAAGGCCCAATCAGATCCGTGGCAAAATCAATAAATGATTTATATTGCAAGTTGGAGAGTAACAGCTCACCCAATGCTCGCATCACCAGAAAGACCATAAAACCGATGATCATATAGATCACCAGAATCGAAGGACCTGCGAGACTGATGGTTTTACCCGAACCCATAAACAGGCCGGTTCCAATGGCGCCCCCAATGGCAATTAACTGTAGGTGCCGATTGGACAAACTCCGCTTTAATTCACCGTGCTCTGTCGACGAATTGTTATATTTTTCTGACATTATTAATTACAACTTTGAGTTTTACTCGCGACAAATTAACGTAAAAAATGCTGAATACAAAAATAAAATTTGCATTATTTGTATTTCCTGATTAATTGAAGAAGTTAATTTATTTTTCTTATATCGCTCTACAGTTACATTTTTGCTTTATTTTTGACCTGCGATATTCCAGTAATTTCTTGTCAAATTTTTAAAACTGTGTAAAAAATAGAACACTATTCAGCCAATTTATGCATTCAGGATGAATGCATCTGGCATAGCAATTGCTTTTTAATCAATACCTCGAACTACACAGACATGGATCAATAAGAAGAATTTTATGCAAAATTTACAAAGTTTAATGGAAACTTTAAGCGGCTGGGTCTGGGGCCCTTATATGTTGGTACTGATTGTCGGTACCGGGATCTTCCTTACCTTTCGTTTATTGTTCTGGCAGTTCCGCATGTTGCCTTTAGCCTTTAAACAGGTCTTTGGCAAGCACCCTGACCATTCAGGTGATATTTCCCAATTCGCCTCATTGATGACCGCACTCTCTGCCACGATTGGTACCGGTAATATTGCCGGCGTAGCCACTGCCTGTGTCCTCGGTGGTCCGGGCGCCGTGTTCTGGATGTGGATGACTGCCTTGTTTGGTATGGCGACCAAATATGGCGAAGGTGTTCTGGCAGTCAAATACCGAGTGAAAAATGAGAAAGGTGAAATGTCCGGTGGTCCGATGTACTACATCGAACGTGGTCTGAAATGGAAATGGCTGGCACTGATTTTCGCTTTGTTCGGGACACTGGCTTCTTTTGGGATCGGCAGTTCAGTACAGTCGAATACCGTAGCACTGGCAGTTGAAAATAGCCTGGGCATTGAAACCTGGATGACGGGGATCATTATCACTGCCTTTTCAGCACTGGTGATTCTGGGCGGAATCAAATCGATTTCCAAAGCTTCTTCTGTGATCGTGCCGATTATGGCGGTGGGTTATGTGGCTGGCGGTCTGATTATTATTTTAAATAATCTGGAACTGGTCGTGCCGGCACTAAAAATGATCTTCAGCTATGCATTTACTGGTGAAGCTGCAGTGGGCGGTGCGATTGGTGCAGCGATTCGTTATGGTGTAGCACGTGGTGTATTCTCCAACGAAGCTGGCATGGGTTCTGCACCGATTGCGGCCGCAGCAGCGAAAACCGATCATCCGGCGCGTCAAGGTCTGGTGTCTATGACTGGTACCTTTATTGATACGATTATCGTCTGTTCGATTACCGGTATTGTACTGGTGATGGGTTATATCATGGCCGACAACTCATTCGGTGACCAGACCGGCGCAGTATTGACCATCAGCGCGTTTGACAAACTGTTGCCTGGGATCGGCGGCTGGATTGTGACCCTCGGGATTATTTTCTTTGCTTATTCCACCATCTTGGGTTGGAGCTACTATGGCGAGAAATGTGCCACTTATTTGCTCGGTGAGAAGTTTGTGCTGCCCTATCGCATTATTTATATCGCTTCGGTATTTATTGGCTGTGTGGCGACCCTTGATCTGGTTTGGCTCTTCGCCGATACCTTTAATGGGCTCATGGCGGTTCCAAACTTAATTGCACTATTGCTTTTATCCGGAGTGATTGCCAAGGAATCGAAAGACTTTATTGCAAGACGTAAATCTGGTGAACTTTATTAATTGATAAGCTATTTAATTACTCAACTTAAATAGTAAAGAGCCACGTCAATCGTGGCTTTTTCTGCTTAATCTTTTCCATTTTTCATTATGAAAATTTAGCAACGCAAACCACCCCATTGTGGTACTTTGCTATCAGACTCGAGTTCAAGCGCCAGAGCCAAAGAAAGAACAAAAAACAGAATCCCGTCAATTTTCATATTGCCCTGATCATCTTCCAGATACTCACTCAGTTTTTGGTAGGCTTTATGCTGCAGATCAAAAGGTACATCCAGATAAAGTCCACCCGAATATACCTCGCTACGCACGCTTGGCTCAATGCCCAAACAAGGCATATAACGGATATTTTGTTGCTCTAACCAGCCGATAAACTGTTGCCGAGCCGAATTGGTATCCTGATCAGAATGTACATAATCTTCAAAATGCACAAATAGCACATCACGGTTTTTTTCACGTGCGATCGCATCAATATGTTGCAGCAATTGTGACAAGATCTGTTCCATTTCAGCATAACAAGACGGGTATTATAGACGGCGTTGATGCACAACATCTAAATAAGCGTAAATAAAAACGACAAGCCTTGTCGTAAAAACCATGAATTTTCAGGTGAAAGGCTTGGTTTTCGATTACATTCACCGCTATGCTGTCAGTCAATTTCAATCGCTTCATCTTAAAATATGGCTAAAGCAAAAAGTGTGTATCGTTGTGAACAGTGTGGTGCCGATCATCCAAAATGGTCGGGGCAGTGTTCTGAATGCGGGGAATGGAACAGCCTGGTTGAGGTGACCATTGCACCGGCAGTGACGCATCGCGCCCAGCCAAAAATCGGTGGTGGATATGCAGGCCAGGCGTCCAGCATCACGACTTTAAATCAGGTCTCAGTCTCTCATGAAACCCGTCTACCAACGGGTATCAGCGAATTTGACCGGGTCTTGGGTGGCGGACTGGTAACCGGGTCGGTGGTCCTGATCGGCGGTGATCCCGGGATTGGTAAATCTACCATCTTGCTACAAACAGCCACACACATGGCATCTGCCAAAAATCCGGCCCTGTATGTGACCGGTGAGGAATCCTTGTCTCAGGTGGCTTTACGTGCCCAGCGTCTGGATCTGCCGACCGACCAGCTCAAAGTCATGGCAGAAACCTGCGTCGAACGTATTTGTGAAGTACTGGCCCAGCAACGTCCTGCGGTGGCAATCCTGGACTCGATCCAAACCCTGTACACCGAAACCCTGCAATCTGCACCAGGTGGTGTCTCACAAATTCGTGAATCAGCGGCCTTGTTGACCCGTTTTGCCAAAAATAGCGGTACCTCTTTATTTCTGGTTGGTCACGTCACCAAAGAAGGCGCACTGGCCGGCCCACGTGTACTGGAACATATGGTGGACTGTGTGCTGTATTTTGAAGGCCAGTCGGATTCACGTTACCGGATGATCCGAGCGGTCAAAAACCGTTTTGGTGCGGTCAATGAGCTCGGTGTGTTCGGCATGACCGATAAAGGTCTGCGCGAAGTTTCCAATCCTTCAGCCATCTTTTTAAGCCGTTATGATGAAGCGATTCCCGGTTCGATTGTAATGATCAGCCGCGAAGGTACGCGCCCGCTACTGGTTGAGGTTCAGGCACTGGTCGATGATGCGCATGGTCAGCCACGACGTGTGGCACTGGGTCTGGATCAGAACCGTTTGAACATGCTACTTGCAGTCATGCATCGGCATGGCGGCGTACAAACATCAGGACAGGATGTGTATGTCAATATTGTCGGTGGCCTTAAAATTACCGAAACAGGTTCGGATCTGGCGGTACTTCTCGCCTGCGCTTCCAGCATTCGTGGCAAAGCCTTACCGCAACAGCTGGCGGTTTTTGGGGAAGTCGGACTGTCTGGAGAGATTCGCCCTGTGCCGAACGGTCAGGAACGGCTGAAAGAAGCGATTAAACATGGTTTTAAATACATTATTGTCCCTCGCGGCAATGCACCGCAAAAATCCATCGAGGGCGTGCAAATTATTGCAGTTGCGCGTTTACATGAAGCCTTGAGCGAGGCAATGGCGCTGAGTGATGAACTCAATTAACTGTAAACCGGCTCATTTCGTACAAAGAGCAAAAAAATACAGATTTTTGATTGAAATTCCACACAAAGCCTATATAAATAGACTGTACAAACAGGTTTTATTCTCATAGGAAAAATGAATGGAAGTTCGACAGCGCGGTTTGATCACAGGTATCTTGACAGCAGTTTTATTGGTTGCGCCTTTTGCAGCTGAAGCAAAACGTGCCGGTGGCGGTAAAAGTCACGGCATGCAACGTTCTGCACAACCTACTCAATCTTATCAACAACCTCGTCAAGCTGCGCCTGCTCAACAAGCGCCAGTTGCCGGTGCTGCAACCCAGCAAAAATCCGGTCCGGGTGTCGGCGGCATGGTTGCCGCGGGTGTAGCCGGTGCTGCGATTGGTGCAGTTGCTGCCAATGCCTTGGCGGATGATCAAAGTGTAGCAGCATCTGAAGCTCAGGCTGCTCAAGCCGAAGAGGAAAAAGGTGGTATTCCAGGCTGGATCTGGATCCTTCTTGCTGCTGCTGTTGCCTTCTTCATTTTCCGTAAGATGGGCGCAAAAAAAAAAGTAGCGTCTAATCCATTTGCGCCAAATAGCGGTGCTGGTAATACAGCACCTTTTGGTCAGGCACCGACTGCACCTCGCGGTGGTGACAGTACCAATATTTTTGGTCAGAATGTGGGTGGTCAAACGTCAAGCAACAATGCCCCGTTCGGTTCTGCTCCGGTAAATAACGCGCCTTTTGGTGCAGCTTATACCCAAAGTGGCAGCCAGTTACCGGATGGTACTGAACCTGCAGCATTCTTGCGTGTAGCGCGTCAGCGTTTTAACCATATTCAGTCCATGAATACAGCAAGCAACATTTCTGAAATTCAGCGTTATCTGACTCCTGAACTTTATCAGTCAATGTATAACGACATCATGAGCAATCAGGATCAGGATGTTGCCGAGTTTTCAAATCTGAATGCGATGGTCGTCGACTCATCGACTGACAATGGCCAATATATTGTCAGCGTACGCTTTACAGGTACGGTAAGCGAAGACTTAAACAGCTTGCCGCAACCGTTCGCAGAAATCTGGCATTTCACCAAACCAGCAGGTTCAAATCAGGACTGGGTGGTTGCAGGTATTCAGCAAGACTAATCGTGAATAAATGAAGTTTAGACAGCGGCCTTCGAGCCGCTGTTTTTATTTGTAAGCCTTACATTTTGATCTTTTTTAATTTCCTTACCCCTCTCTTTTTTAACTTAACTTCCAGTTTTACTTATTTTTCATATAAATAGTTTAACAACCTATATTTAAAATCTAAACAATAATTGTTATCATTATCATTAATTACTTCATAAGTTTGTAAATAGAATTTTCGATGATGAATAGTCCGAATATGCAAGCCATAGCGACTGGAACAGTTACTGCACCGAAACCATCAAGCAAAAATAAAGTCAAAGCAAATATGCTGGCTTATCGTGGGATGATTTTATATCGCTTTATTCTGGCGGGTGCTGGCGGTTATCTACTGGCTACACTGGCAACGATCGTGATTGCCCAGCTTTTTATCGACAGTGGAAGCAGTGCAGCCATGTTCGCCACCCTGATTGGCTTTAGCTTGAATGCTGCTGCATTTATCTGGGTATTTATGGTGAATAAGACGCTCAAAGCTACGCTCGGGATCGCGATTCCCGGTGTTTTACTCTATATCGCCTATAAGCTTTTAGGAAATTGAGATGAGAGTAGATGCAAAACCCGAAGGTCCGCGCCAGTCGATGGCATGGTTGCATACTTGGGCCACTCTGATTTTAGGCTGGCTTTTATATGCGATATTTTTAACGGGAACCTTAAGTTTTTTCCAGAATGAAATTACCGTCTGGATGAAACCGGAATTTCATCAGTCAGTTCCACCAAAGACTCAAATCGAACAAACCCGCGTGGCACTGGCTTATCTGCAACAGCACCATCCGGATGCCGGCAGCTGGGCGATCCAGCTTCCTAACTCACGCCAAAATACCACCACCCTGACTATTCGTAGTGTCAGCGAATATCCGCGTGCCCGTCGTGGCGGTACCCGTGTGACGATTGACAGCGCCACGGGTGAAGTTTTGCAAGCGCGTGAAACACGTGGCGGTTCATTCTTATACCGTTTCCACTTTGAATTGTACGGTTTGCCAAGAATCTGGGCGCGCTGGATGGTCGGCGTTGCGACCCTGCTCATGTTGGTCGCAATCATCAGCGGTGTCATTACCCATAAGAAAATTTTCAAGGATTTTTTTACTTTCCGTCCCGGCAAAGGTCAGCGTTCATGGTTGGATGCACACAATGCTACTGCGGTATTTGCCCTGCCCTTTCACATCATGATTACCTTCAGTGGCTTATTATTATTGCTTTTTACCCTCATGCCCTGGGGCGTAAACCAGATTTATGAAAATCGTGGTGCTTTCCTTCAGGATCAACGTAAGAGTTTGGTTCAAGACAACAGTATTCAGGCTGAATCCCTTGAAAGCCATAGTGAGAGCAAAGAACGTCGACCGCAAGCTGAGAGAGAAAATCGTGGCGAGCGCGGTGAAATGTCTGCACGCAGTGAAGGTCGCCGCTCTCGTGATGAAATGCAAGCTGCACCTCCTGCACCGTTAACCGATCTAGCTCCGATCTTGGCAACAGCCGAAAAAGAATGGAAAAATAATCCGGTGGGTATGATAACTATTATCCAGCCAAATACCGTAAAAGCAGAAATTGAGCTTCGTGCCTTAAACGGAGTCAGCGTAGCTTATCGCAATGTTTATCCGAGCCTTGCTTTTAATGGCGTAACAGGTGAATTAAAGCCAGATCAAACCACACTGAAAATGCCTTCAATCGCAAATGGTATTTATAATGTATTCACCACATTGCATGAAGCACGTGGCATGGATCTGGCTTTACGCTGGTTATTATTCATGTCAGGGGTAGTCGGCACCTTGATGATTGCGACCGGCTTGATTCTATGGTGTGTTAAACGTGCACCGCAGCAACAGAAACAAGGCTATAAATCCTTTGGCTATCGCGTGGTTGAAGTCACCAATATCGCTGCCATTATTGGTTTACCGATTGCCTGTGCTGCCTATTTTTATGCCAACCGTTTTATTCCGGCAGACATGGACATGCGTCTGAACTGGGAAATTCGTAGCTTCTTTATTGTCTGGTTGCTGACTTTACTGTATGCCATGATTCGCACTCATCATCAGGCCTGGCTGGAACTATTACTGCTCGCCACTGCTGCATTTGCCTTGCTGCCAATTGTGAACTTTATGACGGGTGGTCAAGCGATCTGGAATAGCATCCTACATGGTCAATGGGTCATTGCTTCTTTTGATCTGGCGATGTGGGTACTTGCGATCCTGTTCTGGTTTGCTTTCAATAAAGTGAAAAACCATCAAGGCTTGCCACCTAAAAAAGCCAAGGCTGTTCTCAAGGAGAATCAGGCATGATGTTCTTCTTATTGATTTGGGCTTTAACTTCACTGGGTTTCTTTGCACTTGCAATGTCGATGTCCAAACATCAAAAACAGATTTTTGACACAGAACTCAACCCTGCAAAAACACAACTTGCGACTATTCTGGGTTGGGTATTGCTCATAATTGCCCTGATTCTGTGTCTGTTAACAGGATTTGCCAGCAATATGATCAGTTACTGGCTGGGTAGTCTAACTTTTGCAGCACTGGTGGTCGGTTTAAGTCTGAGCTATCTGGCAAGTAAAATTAAAGTGATCGTAATGTTCTGTGTGTTCATCGCTTCGATCTCAGGGATTATTTGCTTGATCTAATCATTTGATTGACCAATCTCTTTAAAAAGCTGGCCTTCGGATTGGCTTTTTTGCTTTAAACCTTTTAGTCTACGCACAATATTTTTGAGATGTTGATATGACCCAGCGTGTTTCTCCCTCTGCTGTCCTGACCAATCTTGCCTTAGCCGGTAATGCTGAAGCGCAATTTGAACTGGCTGAGCTGTATATGCAAAGCGAGCATGATGATGACATCATTCTGGCTGAAGAATGGGCATTGAAAGCTGCCAACGGCGGGCTGGTGGATGCAATGTACTGGTTAGGTGAAGGTTATACCGTTTATGCCAAAGAATTAGCAGAAGAAGATCCGGAAGAATCCAAAGCTCACTTTGAGTTAGCCTATTACTGGTTAAGCAAGGCCAATATCGAGAAGCACCCTGCTGCGACTTTAGAGCTGGCCGGTTTCTACCGTCGTGGTGATGTGATTGAAAAAGATGTAGAGAAATCGATTTCTTTAGTCAAACAGGCTGCGGAATGGGGCGAAGTTCAGGCCATGCGCGATCTTGCTTTTATTTATGGGAACGGTTTAGGTGTTGTCGCTGATGACATACAGGCAGATTACTGGACACAAAAAGCAGATGAGATTGAACAGGAAATAGAATAAATAAAAAGCCCGTCAGATGATGGGCTTTTTTAAACGCATAATCATGACGATAAAATTAAATATCGTGCTTATTCCCCTGTGAGGCGGGAGAATCAAAAAAAGAATAAATAGAAAATATTCGATTTTAATGCCTACAGGCTGACAGGCTTTTGATCAACTAAAAACTCAAAACTTAGAAAACAATTAATATTATCTTTTTTCAACTTGGCTCATTCATAGAATCCAAGTACAATACTGCGCTAGTCGAGGGATGCTGCGACGTTTTACAGGCACTAAATGTAAAATCGCTAGGCTCGACCATCGGTCAGACATTCGTTCTGATCAACAACGGCATCCGCGAACAGAACGATCCAATCTATTTTTTCCTAGGAGATCCTGATGAACGCGGTTACTGCTTCATTTACAGATTACAAAGTTGCTGATATTTCACTTGCTGATTACGGCCGTAAAGAAATTAAACTTGCTGAAGCTGAAATGCCAGCCCTCATGGGTCTGCGTAAACGCTACTCGGCAGCAAAACCACTTGCAGGCGCGAAAATTCTCGGCTGTATCCACATGACCATTCAAACAGCTGTTTTAATTGAAACGCTGGTTGAATTGGGTGCAGAAGTTCGCTGGACTTCATGTAACATCTTCTCGACTCAAGACCATGCTGCTGCTGCTATCGCTGCTGCGGGCATTCCTGTGTTTGCTTGGAAAGGCGAAACTGAAGAAGAATACATGTGGTGTCTTGAACAACAAATCAATGTAAATGGCACGCCTTGGGATGCCAACATGATTCTTGACGATGGCGGTGATTTAACACTACTTGTTCATGAAAAATACCCAGAAGTGATTGAAAAAATTCACGGTGTAACTGAAGAAACAACGACAGGTGTTCAACGTCTGTATGAAATGCTTCGTGATGGCACTTTAAAAGTTCCTGCAATCAACGTAAACGATTCAGTAACCAAGTCTAAAAACGACAACAAATACGGTTGCCGTCACTCACTGAACGATGCAATCAAACGTGGTACAGATATGCTTTTATCTGGCCGTCGTGCACTTGTGATCGGTTATGGTGACGTAGGTAAAGGTTCTGCGCAATCCCTTCGTCAAGAAGGCATGATTGTACGCGTAACTGAAGTTGACCCAATCTGTGCAATGCAAGCATGCATGGACGGTTATGAAGTTGTATCTCCATACAAAAATGGCGTGCAAACTGGCAAGAAAGAAGACATCAATGTTGACCTTCTTCAAAACACTGACCTTATCGTAACGACTACTGGTAACTACCACGTATGTGACGCTGCAATGCTTGATTCATTAAAAGCTGGCGCAGTTGTTTGTAACATCGGTCACTTTGATACTGAAATTGATACAGCTTACCTACGTGGCTACAAGTGGGTTGAAGTTAAACCTCAAGTACACCAGGTGTATCGTTCAGAAAATGAAAATGATTACCTGATCCTTCTTTCTGAAGGCCGTTTGGTGAACCTTGGTAATGCGACTGGTCACCCATCACGTATTATGGATGGTTCATTTGCCAACCAGGTATTGGGTCAAATGCATTTATTCGCTGAGAAATTTGCTGATCTTCCAGAATCTGAAAAAGCTGCACAAATTCGTGTAGAACTTCTTCCTAAGAAATTAGATGAAGAAGTTGCTGCTGCGATGGTTGCTGGTTTCGGTGGTGTCTTGACTCAATTGACTCAAGAACAAGCGGATTACTTAGGCGTTCAAGTTGAAGGTCCATTCAAGTCTGATGCTTATAAATACTAATTAAACTCCACCCTCTCCCTAACCCTCTCCCATAGGGAGAGGGAACATTCATTACCAAATGTATGTCATCGAGAGTAAATCCTCTCCTGAGCGTGCTTAAAGCACTGCTTTGAAGCTCAGCGCAAGAGAGGATTTAGGAGAGGTAAAACTAATTAAAAAGTATTTATAAAAAGGATTTGAACATGTCTAAACAGATTCCAATTTCATTTGAATTCTTCCCAACCAAAACTGATGTAGGTGCGGAAAAACTCAAAGTTGTGCATCAAGAGCTACAACTCTTAAATCCAGAGTTCTTCTCTGTGACCTATGGTGCTGGTGGTTCCACTCGTGAACGCACCCTGTCTACTATCAATGACTTTAATGGCAAAGGCGCACCTGTTGCCCCTCACTTGTCTTGTATTGGCGATGACAAAGCACGTATTGCTGAACTTCTAGACCTGTACAAATCTCAAGGCATTAACCGTATTGTTGCCCTGCGTGGTGACTTGCCTTCAGGCCAAGTGGGTTTGGGTGAATTACCTTATGCAGCTGATCTGGTTCGCTTTATCCGCGAACATTCAGGCGATCATTTCAAGATTGAAGTCGCAGCTTATCCGGAAATGCATCCTCAGGCTGAAAGCTTTGACAAAGACATTCAGCACTTTGTTGATAAAGTTAATGCGGGTGCCAATGCGGCATTAACCCAGTTCTTCTTCAATCCAGATGCTTATTTCTACTTTGTAGATCGTATCCAGAAAGCAGGAATCGATATTCCGGTTGCGCCAGGCATCATGCCAATTACCAATGCCAGCAACCTGATTCGCTTTGCTGATGGTACCGGTGCTGAAATTCCACGCTGGATTCGCAAGCAACTGGCAACTTATGGTGACGATACTGCCAGCATTAAAGCCTTTGGCCATGAAGTTGTGGTTAAATTCTGTGAGCGTCTACTTGCAGGTGGTGCGCCAAGCTTGCATTTCTACACCATGAATACTACTGACCCGACCCGTCAGCTGGTCACCGATCTTGGTTTAGCTTAAGCCCTTTATTTCACCGATTTTTTGAGTAGAACGATCAATGCCACGTTTTTATATAGATGCTGATTTAACTATTGATGTCAGCCTTGAGCTTACGGAAACTGTATTTCATCATTGGGTAAAGGTTTTACGCGCGCAAGTCGGTGAAAGCGCGACCCTGTTCAATGGACAGGGTGGCGAATATGACGTGACTTTAACCGAGGTTGCTAAAAAATCAGCCACCGTCTCGGTCAATGCATTTAATCCTGCCAATCGCACACCAAAGTTCCAGGCTTTGCTCGGTCAGGTGATGAGTAAAGGCGACCGTATGGATTATGCGATTCAGAAAGCAGTCGAACTGGGCGTATCCGAGATTCAGCTGCTGACTTCGGATCGCTGTGAGATGCGTTTAAAGTATGATCGTGATCAAAAAAAGCTAGATCACTGGCAAGGCGTTGCTATTGCGGCTTGTGAACAATGTGGTCTGAATATTGTTCCTAAAATTTTAGCGCCCATATCACTTGAAAAATGGCTGGATACTGAACTACCCAACACCAAACTGGTTTTGGCACCCAATAAAGATGAAACAGATGTACTGGCAGAGGCGACCTTGGATCTTGTCCTATTGATCGGCCCTGAAGGTGGCCTGAGTGAGGCGGAAATTAGTACCGCAAATCAAAAAGGTTTTCTCAACTGGTGTATAGGCGAGCGTGTCCTGCGTACCGAAACCGCTCCTGTTGTTGCTCTGTCAATTTTAAATTATGTGCTTTAATTCATCGGATGAGTAAAAATTTGCCTTTAATTTTGTTGATTTTTATTTTTAAGGCATCTAATCTCGACTAAAGAATAATAAACATTTATTAATTGATTTCACACACTTCTTGGAGTTTCTATAATAACAATGTACAAGGACGAAAACCGTTTAGGATGAATACAGGCATTGAATCACATGGTTGATAATCAGGACGACTATATTCAGCAGCATTTGCATGATGCTCAAATTGCGAATACGCTTCGCCATAGTCGCTATTTTTTGCTCAGTATCATGGTGATTTGCCTCTATATTTTTTTTATTTATCACATTCAATATAGTCCTTCTAATACGTATTTTAATACCTGGTTTATTCTGACAGAACTTCTGGTCAGCATGTGCTGGCTGGTGAATACGCTGTATTTCAAACCCGAACAATATAATCAGAAAAGCGCGCACCGCTGGTTACAGATGCAGAGCCTTGCAGTCGGAAGCTGTATCGCGGCCGGTATTTATACAATTTATTACTATTTGCCGCAGGCCAATCCTGTATTTGAAGATATTGAAGCACTGACCTTGTCTGCCTTGTTGCTGATTGTAAGCCAAGCATTTGGCCTGACCTACCTGACCCAGAAACTGAGCTATTTTTGTCTGGTCTTTTTGCCGTCCTTATTCCCTTTTTTACTGTCGCAGCTTGACCATGTCGGTCATTCCAATCCCTTTTTTGGTCTGGCCTTAAACTTTGCGCTCATAGTGATTCTGCTGTGCGCGACAAGTAGTTATCGAATTCACAGCCGCACCTCACGTCTGTATGCGGAAAATGATATTTTGGTGAAAAATGCAGAACAGCAAGTGCATTGGACTGATGAACTGTGCCAGCAACTCAAAACTGAAGTCAATAAATCCAAAGATATTGAACAGCAATTACAGCTCAGTAACCAATTGCTGGAGCAAAAAGTACGGGAACGTACCTATGATATTGAACAGATCAATCATGACCTGAAGAATCAGCAGCAGAATCTAAAACTTGCACATGAAATTGCCGGTATTCGGCCATGGGACTGGAATATTCAAGAGCGCAGCATCACCTTAACCAATCATAAAGACGAAAAGATTCTGCGCGATTCCAAAGATCATCATCTGCAATTACAGTATCTGATTCACCCTGAAGATCTGGCCTATTTTAAGCGCAATATGAAGCAGCATCTGCGTGGCCAGATTGAACGCTATGATGCCACTTACCGGATCAAGCTCAGTGAAGGTGGCTGGAGTTGGGTACATGATATTGGCCGGGTGATCAGTCGTGATCCTAAAAATAAAAAACCCTTGCGTATGGTGGGCATCCGTCGTGATATCCAGCAGGAACGTCTGTCTCAAGAACGTTTAAAGCTGGTGGCCAGTGTACTGGAACAGGCTGCGGAAGGGATTTTCATTCTGAATCCTGAATTAGATTATATCGATGTCAATCCTCACTACGAATACTTGAGCGGTTTTGAGCGTGACGAGATTATCGGTAAATCCTTATTTGATATTGCAGTGCAAAATAAATCCCAGCAACGTACTTTTCAGGCCAATATTGTCAAACAGATTCAAAAGATTGGCTCTTATGATGGAGAGGTTTATGCAAAATTTCTGTCTGGTAAAGAGTCGACCTTATGGCTGCATATTAATGCCGTGACTGATGATGAAGGCAGGATTACTCATTATATTGGTATCGTATCAGATCTGACTGAACGTAAATTACAGGAACAGCGCCTGTCCTATCTGGAAAATTATGACACGCTGACTGACTTACCGAACCGCTTTTATTATAATTATCAGCTGCATCAATATCTAGTTTCGCAAAAAGACTCGATTAAAGAGATGGCTGTGATTCGGCTTAACATCGACCGTTTCCGGCCATTAAATGAATACCTGTCCAATAACGGCGGTGATGAACTTTTACGCCAGGTGGCGCAGCGGCTGCGCATGACCAATGCAGAAGCGTTATTTGTGGCACATCTAAATGGTGATGATTTTGCGATTCTCTATGAAATCTCACATATTCGCCCTTCAGTTCAGCACCATTGTGAACGCATCGCTCAGGCCTTTAGTAGACCATTTAATATTTACGGTCAGGATCATGTGATTACCTTGTCCATGGGCGTGGCATTCTATCCTGATCATGGCCGTCAGCTGGATTATTTAAATAATTGCGCCGAACAGGCATTGAACGAAGCCAAAAATCTTGGCGGCAATACTATTCACTTTTATTCCAGTGAAAATCATTCATTACAGAACAAAGGGGTTTTTCTGGAACTGGATCTGCGTAAAGCGATCCAGAATAATGAACTGGTGGTGTATTATCAGCCAAAAATCAATTTCAGCGATCAAAGCATTTATGGCTTTGAAGCGCTGATTCGCTGGAACCATCCAGAAAAAGGCATTATTGCACCAGGGCTGTTTATCCCCTTAGCGGAACAGACCAGCCTGATTTCAGACATTGGCCGCCTAGTGATCCAGCAGGCCGCTAAACAGATTCGCCAATGGAATGATCTGGGCTTTAATCATATTTGTGTATCAGTCAATATCGTGGCACAGCAATTGCGTCGTGGTCAATTGCTCGATGATTTGGACCAAGCCATTGCAGACAACCAGATTTCTGGCGCCAGCCTGGAGCTGGAAATTACCGAATCTTCTTTAATTGAAAATTCGGAAGCGGTCAAAAATCTGCTGAATGAAATTAAACAGCGACATATTCATATTGCCCTAGATGATTTCGGTACAGGTTATTCTTCTCTCTCCTATCTTGCTGATTTTCCAATTGATACCTTAAAAATTGATCGCAGTTTTGTTTGCAAGATTGGGGAAAACAAACAGGCAGCGATTGTCAGCGCCATGGTGGCCATGGGTAAAGCCATGGGCATGACCGTGGTCGCGGAAGGGATCGAGACTGAAGAACAGCTAGAATATCTACGTGATTTAGACTGTGATATTGCCCAGGGTTACTTATTTTCCAAACCGCTTCCTGAGCAGGATGCAACCGCTTATTTAGTGCGAGACAAGACGCATCAGACTTATATATCCCAAGTCTAAGTCCATACCCCACCACAATAAGTTTGTTGGAAAAACGGCCGTCTTTGTCTGTCCGAACTGGCTAACAAATGGTATATTCAGGAACATAAATAAATTCTTTGCCCGCTGACCGGGTAATCTTTACAACGATCGAGAGACTGATGGACGAACAATCTTTAAAGCAACAGGCCCTTTATTATCACGAGTTTCCTACCCCGGGGAAAATCAGCGTTACACCAAGCAAACAATTGGTCAACCAACGTGACTTGGCCCTTGCTTACTCGCCTGGCGTAGCTGCACCATGTCTTGAGATTGAACGCGATCCTTCAACTGCTGCATTGTATACGGCACGTGGCAACCTGGTTGCTGTCGTGACCAACGGTACTGCCGTGCTTGGCCTGGGTAATATTGGTCCTTTGGCTTCTAAACCGGTGATGGAAGGTAAAGGCGTATTATTTAAAAAATTCGCTGGCGTTGATGTATTCGATATCGAAATTGCTGAAAATGATCCAGACAAAATTGTGGATATTGTCGCTGCATTAGAACCGACTTTCGGCGGGATTAACCTTGAAGATATCAAGGCGCCAGAGTGTTTCTATATCGAGCAGAAATTGCGTGAACGCATGAATATTCCAGTATTCCATGATGATCAGCACGGTACTTCGATTATTGTCGGCTCAGCGCTCCTCAACGCATTGCAAATCAACGGCAAAAAAATTGAAGACATCAAGATCGTAGCTTCAGGCGCGGGTGCTGCTGCACTGTCTTGTTTGAATCTGCTTTGTGCTCTGGGTGCTAAAAAAGAGAATATCATCGTTGCCGATTCACGCGGTCTGCTGACTACACATCGCGAAGGCTTGGATGAATCTAAGAAAGCCTATGTACAAGACATCGAAGCTACTCAGCTTGGTGACGTGATTGCAGGCGCAGACATGTTCCTCGGTCTTTCTGCTGCAGGTATTTTGACCAAAGAAATGGTCAAGGTCATGGCTGAAGATCCGATCATCTTTGCCTTGGCGAATCCGGATCCAGAAATTCTGCCTGAACATGCACATGAAGTCCGTGATGACGTGATTATGGCGACTGGCCGTTCTGACTATCCGAACCAGGTGAATAACGCACTGTGCTTCCCGTACATCTTCCGTGGTGCGCTGGACGTTGGTGCAACCACCATTAACGAAGAAATGAAAATTGCCTGTGTCCACGCGATTGCACGTATGGCACACGTTGAAGCTGATGCGGCAACCTATGGTGAAAAATCGGCATCATTTGGCCGTGAATACCTGATTCCGGGCCCACTGGATCAACGTTTGATTCTAGAAATCGCACCTGCTGTTGCACAAGCAGCAATGGATTCTGGCGTGGCAACACGTCCAATCACGGATTTCTCGCATTATCGTCAACGTTTGTCTGAGTTTGTCTACAACTCTGCATTCATGATGAAACCAATCTTTGAACAGGCTAAATCTGATCCTAAACGTATTGCTTATGCAGAAGGTGAAGACCTGCGTGTACTTCGCGCAGTTCAAATCGCGGTAGATGACGGTTTGGCAATTCCGATTCTGGTAGGCCGTCCAGCTGTCATTGAAGCCAACATCAAAAAATTGGGTCTGCGTCTTGAAGATGGTGTGAATATCACTATCGTCGATCAGGAAAAGAACCCGAACTATGAAATGTTTGCAGATGATTACTACAACATCATGCAGCGTAAGGGTGTAACGCCTGAATATGCACAGCGTGAAGCACGTCGTCGCTCGACCCTGATCGCAGCGATGCTTGTGAAACATGGTATGGCAGACGGTATGCTGTGTGGTACGTATTCAAGCTACGACATTCACCTGGACTTCGTCAGCAACATCATTGGCAAGAAAGATGGTCATAACACTTTCTTTACCTTGAATGCCTTGATGCTTGAAGACCGTAACCTGTTCATTGCCGATACGTATGTCAATACTAATCCAACGGCTGAACAGCTGGCTGAAATGACCATTCTGGCTGCTGAAGAAGTTCGCCGTTTTGGTATGACACCACGTATTGCCCTGCTTTCTCATTCAAGCTTTGGTTCAGACCAGCATGATGCCAGCGCGCAAAAAATGCGTAAGGTGTATGACATCCTGTCTGAAATCGCGCCTGAGCTGGAAGTTGAAGGTGAAATGCACGGTGATGCTGCACTGGATGAGAACATTCGTCAGTTTGCATTCCCGAATTCACGTTTCAAAGGCTCTGCAAACTTGCTGATCATGCCGAATCTGGATGCTGCCAATATCTCGTTTAACCTGTTAAAGGCAACTTCAGGCAACAACGTAACGATTGGTCCAATTCTGTTGGGTGCTGCGAAACCTGTGCACATTTTGACGCCGACTGCGACTACGCGTCGTGTAATCAACATGACCGCACTCACTGTTGCAGAAATCCAGCAAGCGGAACAAGATGCACTTTAAGCCAATGACAAGATAACGACGCATCAGCCTCGTTTCTTAACTTGAGAAAACCTCTATTCTGTAGCATGATGCTTGTAAGAATAGAGGTTTTTTCATGCAAGTTTATTTAGTAGGGGGCGCAGTTCGAGATCATTTGCTCGGACACCCCTATCACGAAAAAGATTATGTGGTCGTTGGTGCAACTCCCGCGCAAATGCTTGACTTAGGCTATCAGCCCGTAGGCAAAGATTTTCCTGTTTTTCTACATCCCCAAACAAAAGAAGAATATGCACTGGCGCGTACCGAACGTAAATCTGGCGCCGGTTATCATGGTTTTGAGTTTCATACCGATGTCAGCGTTACGCTAGAGCAGGATCTGATTCGTCGCGATTTGACCATTAATGCCATGGCCATGGATGATGCCGGCCAGGTTTATGATCCCTATGGTGGTCAACAGGACTTGGAAAACCGGATTCTACGTCATGTTTCCGATGCCTTTATCGAAGATCCATTGCGCGTACTGCGAATAGCCCGTTTTGCTGCCCGTTATACCAGTGCAGGCTTTGTGATTGCCGATGAAACCTTGGCATTAATGCAACGCTTGACTGAAACCGGTGAATTAAATGCATTGACACCAGAACGCGTCTGGAAAGAGACTTCCCGTGCATTATCCGAACGTCATGCTGATGTGTATTTTGAAGTATTACGTCAATGTGGTGCTTTAAAGGTGCTATTCCCTGAGATTGATGCCTTATATGGCATTCCACAACGCCCAGAATATCATCCGGAAATTGACTGCGGCATTCACACGATGATGTCCTTGCAGCAGGCGTGTCGTCAAAATTATAGTCTGGATGTACGTTTTGCCGTTTTAGTGCATGACTTAGGAAAAGCTTTAACGCCGGTTAAAGAATTACCGCGACATATCATGCATGAAGAGCGTGGCATCAAGCCAGTGAATGAACTGTGTGACCGTTTAAAAGTGCCGACGTATACCAAGCAGCTGGCTTTGGCGGTGTGCAAAGAGCATCTGAAATGCCATCAGGCCTTCAATCTTAAGCCGGGAACCTTATGGCGATTATTGCAACGTCTGGATGTGTTACGTCGCCCTGAACGTGTCGAAGCTTTCGTCCAGGCGTGTGAATGTGATTCACGTGGCCGTCTAGGTCTGGAAGATCGTGCTTATCCACAAGCACAATATGTCCTCGATGCCATGCAAACCGTACGCGCCATCAAGGCACAAGACCTGCCTGCCGATATCCAGGGTCCGGATATTGGTGAAATGCTGATTGAACGACGGATTCAGGCACTCGGTGAACTCAAAGCACAACAAACCGTAGCGATTGAATAATAAAAAAGCACCCTCGGGTGCTTTTTTTATAGCTTAATTTCTCTTTATCAAAAAAGGAATTAAAACTATCTAATTCGCTGGATCAGGAAATATCTGCCGGAAAAGTAATCACCTTTTCCAGTTTCATTTGATTAGTTGCAATCATCAATAAACGGTCAATTCCCAAGGCAATCCCTGAACATTCCGGCATCTTCGGTAAAGCCGCCAGTAAATATTCATCGATGGGCATGACATGCAAGCTAAGTTTGGCTCGTTCAGCATTATCCGCCTCAAAGCGCGAACGTAATACGTCAGCATCAATCAGTTCATCATAAGCATTGGCCAATTCTAAACCTTCGATATACAGCTCAAAACGTGCGGCGACCAGTTCACCCTCTTCATCGATTCGGGTTTTGGCCAAAGAAGCCATTTCAGGGGGGAAATCGGTCAGGAATACTGCGGTATCAAACCCCAGACTCGGTTCAACCATATGTGAAAATAACAAGTCGATATAGCCAAGACGGTCATTTCCCAGATCCAGATTAAGACCAACGCGGCGGCAGCAATCTTTCAATTCCTGTAAAGTTGCCTGAAGCGGATTGAGATCCAGACGATCCATGAACGCGTGCTTATAACTCAAAATGGTCGGACGTATTTCGCCAAAACGTGCTTTCAAGGTCACATTCAACAGATCAGATACTTCAAACATCAAATCTTTTAAACTAAATCCCGGACGATACCATTCCAGCATGGTGAATTCGCTATTGTGCTTACGCCCATGTTCATCATCACGGAAGACTTTACAGATTTGATAAATGGGTCCAGAGCCACTGGCCAATAAGCGCTTCATGGCAAATTCAGGTGAGGTGTGCAAATAATGTGTATGCACTTTACCCAGCACATAGCGCTGTGCCTGTACCGAAGCTAAATGCACATCGGTCACACCGGCTTGAGACAAAATCGGTGTTTCCACCTCTAATACATCCCGCTCAGCGAAAAACTGACGGATTTGACGATATAAATTCGCACGCGCATGCATGGCTTGAAGGTCACAAGTGGGTTGATACGTCATTGTCATGCCTTCGGCCCACCGTGTGCTGCCCACTCACGACGTAGTGGGTAGGTTTTACGTAAATGATCAAATGCCTGCTGATCCACCACCCTTTCTTTGAGACAGGCACGTAGATTGGCATCATCACGAGCAATATCATAAATTTGCGTCAAATGCCCTTGCAATGCCATTTTTAAATCCTGCCCCTGAAAAAACTGCTCACAGACACGCAGCTGGGATTCAAACTGTTTATTGGCTGCAAAACCAAAAGTTTGACAAAAAGCTTCATAGATCATCTGGGTACCGCGCGCTTTGCCTTCCAAGCTATAGCCGGCAATATGCGGAGTCACCAAAGTCACCAGATCCAGAAGTTCTGCTGAAATCAGCGGTTCGTGTTCAAAAACATCCAAAATTACGGGGCGTTGTGTCGCTTTAATATCTTGAATTAAGGCAGTTTCTTCAATCACTGGCCCACGCGCTGAGTTAATCAGGATCGCGTCAGGCTGCATTTTTGCCAACGCAGTAGCATTAAATAAATGATAGGTTGGATATATGCCTGTTTTGGTTAAAGGGACATGAATTGAAACGGCGTCCGCCTGCTGCAGCAGTTCATGAAATTCGACTTGATCAACCTGCTCTCTTTGCACAAAAGGATCGCAACCGATCACGCGCCAGCCCAAGAGCTTCGCCATATAAGCCAGTCGGGTTCCGACATTACCCAAACCGACAATACCCAGGGTAAATGTCGTATTGGCATCGAGTAATTCAGGACGTACCTGCAATAATGCGGTAATGACATATTCAGCCACTGCTTGCGCATTACAGCCGGCTGCATTACTCCACTGAATCCCATGTTGTTCTAATGCAGCAATATCCAAATGATCTGTACCAATGGTGGCACTGCCCACAAATTTAATCGAACTATTCTGTAGCAGTACTTCATTGACCTGAGTCACTGAACGTACCAGCAAGCTATCGGCATCTTTGACATCATCTGCGCTTAAGGTTCGCCCTGCACAATGTTGAATGTCACCAAATTCGGAAAAGAAATAATCGGTAAATGCCAGATTTTCATCTGCGACAATTTTCATAATGAGATCCATATGATGCTTGGGCGTATGATAGCGCGTTGACGCCTCTGACTCTATATTTGGCCGATACGTCCATTTTTCAAGATTTTATGAATTAAGTTCAGGACTGAAGAATTTAATATTCAAGATCTGCAGCCTAAAAAGAAAAACCCCAATCTTTCGACTGGGGTTTTTAAAATTTGGCGGAAGCGGTGAGATTCGAACTCACGGAGGACTCACACCCTCGTCGGTTTTCAAGACCGGTGCATTAAACCGCTCTGCCACGCTTCCTTGGCCGCCATCATATAAATAAATTAGATTTTTGGCAATAAAATTTAGCGAAACTTCTATAAAAAGCGGTTTATTCAGCTAAAAATCACCCGAAATCAAAGCTAACCTGGGTATTTTCAATCAAAGTTTTTAATATTGAAATGATCTTAAGTTGTATTTAACTCAGCAGAGAATGATGAGAGGAATTAACTGCCTTATCAAGTGGATCAACAACTGAAAAATATTGAGACATAAAAAAACCCAGTCAAATAGACTGGGTTTTTAAAATTTGGCGGAAGCGGTGAGATTCGAACTCACGGAGGACTCACACCCTCGTCGGTTTTCAAGACCGGTGCATTAAACCGCTCTGCCACGCTTCCATGGCCGACATGATATAAACAAAAATCACGCTTGGCAAATATTTTTATACTTTCACTGCATCAACTGCACAAAATAAAATCAATTCCATTAATCTGCTGAATTTTCTGACTTTTCATAACGAATTGAATTGATGAACCAGAGTTTCTTGCCGGAGGGGGTCAATACCTCGGCCTCATCATCGACCTGCTTGCCCAATAACGCGCGTGCCATCGGTGAACTGATCGATATATGCTGCGGATGATGATCATAAATTTCATCTACACCGACAATACGTAAAGTTTTTTGTTCGCCTTCTTCATTTTCAATTTCTACCCAGGCACCAAAATAAACTTTCCCTTCCTGCTCCGGGGAAAAATCGATGATTTTCAGTTCTTCGAGGCGCTTGCCGAGATACCTGACCCGTCGATCAATTTTACGTAAAATTTGCTTGTTATATTGGTAGTCTGCGTTTTCAGAACGGTCGCCAAGACTGGCGGCCCAGTTCACTTTTTTGGTAATTTCAGGGCGCTCTTCATGCCAGAGATTCTTAAGTTCTGCCACCAATTTATCGTGTCCAGCACGGGTGATTAAGTTGGATTTCATACGTCTTGCTGATCATATTTTCAGTGTTTTAACTTACAAACAGCTTATTTTATTTACCATTTTAACACAATGGCAAAATTCCAAAAAAATTAACTTTATATTTCAATATCTTAAAATTATTTTTAAAAATAATTTGTGTACAAAATTTGACAATCGTTTTTTAGATCATTAATATGCCAGCAACTTCCGGAAATGCTTACTTTTTAATCTATGTAGTTTTTCTACATAATTATCTTTAAATCTCTTGTCATTTTGAATGACGTCATGACTGCCCAACCCTTATTGAATTTATCAAACTGTTAAAATTTCTGGCTTTGTTGGCTGTGATTTTTAGGGCATAAATTACTTGTAGCGGAGACAACATGCACAGTAGTTCATCCACTGGGTCGAGGCTTTGCCTAAGATCTGTAATTTCTTCTCTCCCTTTGAAAGCACTTGTACTGAGCACTGCATTTATTCCCCTACACAGTATCAATGCAAGTAAGACCACACTTCAGTTTGATCATGTGGTCAATAGCAATAAGTTGACCGTGGTTGCGGTTGAAAATCCGACCACCGTATTTCAGGATGGACAACATCTACATGGCTTCGGTTATGATCTGGTTCGTAACTATGCTAACAATCTGAATGTAAAGCTCGATTTTAAAATCGTTCCTGATAACAATACGGCCCTACAATGGGTTGCTCAGGGTAAAGCCAATCTGGCCATGACAACTACCGATATACGCACCATTGAAAACAAGCGTTTGACGTCATTCTCAGCCACTTGTGGCGATGAATCGATTCTGTCAAGTAATGGCTTGAATACCAATTTAAATCTAGTGTTTAAATCTGCTACAGATCCTTTGAGCCAGACGGCCAGTGCTTTTGTCTGCAAAGGCAAACAAAGTGGTGCCATCAAGCAGCTTGCTTCATTTTATAATCAGAATGTGGTGAAAGAGGAATCTTGGACCACCATTCAACGTGATTTGAACAACCGTCTGCCGATCTATGAAGCGAGCTTTAAACAGACAGCTCAGCAGTATAATCTGGATTGGCATTTACTGGCGGCCATTGGTTATCAGGAATCTTATCTGAAACCGAATTCAGTTTCTCCGACGGGTGTGCGTGGTTTGATGATGCTGACCAACAGTACAGCCAAAGCCATGGGTGTGAGTAACCGTACCGATCCGGCTCAAAGCATTCAGGGTGGCGCCAAGTATTATGATCAAATGCTTAGTCGCTATGAGCATATTCCTTTTCCAGATCGAAACTGGTTTGCACTGGTAGCTTATAATATGGGCCCAGGTGCAGTGAATCAGTTGCAAAAGCGCATTCAGTCGCAAGGCAAGAACCCGAATAACTGGGTGAACTTATATGCCTATCTGGATCAGAATAAAGCCAATAATGGTCGCTACCGTCAAGCGGTACAATATGTGACCCGCATTCGTGCTTATTTGGAACATATCAAGACCACACCACAATTGGTGAATATCTAAGCTAAAACCTTAGCATTAATCAAAATGACATAAAAAAAGCTTACCTCAGGGTAAGCTTTTTTCGTCTTTATTCAGGCTAATGTCTTAGTAGAATTAAGCCGTGGTATTTTCAAGTACTTTCTTGAACAAATCTTTTTGTTCCTGACTCGGTTTGGCAGTTTGAAGTGCCATCAATTGAGACATATCACCCTGTACTTTGATTTTACCGGTCATAAATGCCTGCATGGCTGCGGCCATATCAAACTCCAGAAAAACTTTACGTAACGTTTCGCCGTCCATATTCAAAGTCGTTTTGGCATTTGAAGACAAACCTTTTTTAATTGCTCCACCATCTAAAGATAGTTCAGTATTACCTGTAGTGTCCGCTACAACCAAATTAATCGCCAGGTTCGCCAAAGCTGGTGGCAAGTTTAAATCACCAGCTTGCGCAGTAAGTGTTTCTACAGTTGAAAACCAATCATCAGTTAAAAAAGCAGGCATGATCTTTCCTCAAATTATTTGTTCATTTGTGTCGACTATCCAGACGACATCATGTTGAAGCTATTATGCTCGTGCTTTGTTATATCATGATCATTAGCGCAAAGGCTAACGAATTTTGTACGCGTCGTTCAATTTTTGTAGTTCTATTTTTATTTGTTTTTCATACAGACATCAACCCGAAGGCTGATATCTGTGTGCTGAAATTATTCTGCGGCAAAGCCCAGATTGACCATATTAATCCGGCGTTTCTCGCCTTCCAGCGCTTCTTCAGTCGAACAGCTGTCTTTGAAGTCAAATTCGCGCTGGCTGTCCAGCACTTCAAAGTCAAACAATTCACGATCGACCAGCTGTGATGGCGAGACATTTTGCAATGCACCAAAAATACTGTGCAGACGTTTTGGATGTGCCTTATCCCAATCACGTAACATGTCATTGATAATTGCGCGCTGCAGGTTCGCCTGAGAGCCACATAAATTACATGGAATAATTGGAAATTGACGCATTTCTGCATATTTGATGATGTCTTTTTCTTCCACATAAGCCAGTGGACGAATCAGAATGTTCTTTTTGTCAGAAGACAACAGTTTTGGTGGCATGGCCTTCAAGCTGCCGCCATGGAACAGGTTCAGGAAGAAGGTCGCCAGAATATCATCACGGTGATGCCCCAGCGCAACCTTGGTCGCACCAATTTCCTGGGCAAAGCCATACAAAGAGCCACGGCGTAGACGCGAACAGACGGCGCAATAAGTCTTACCTTCCGGGGTCAACTTTTTGGTGATGCTGTAGGTGTCTTTTTCCAGAATGTAATACGGAATGTTATTTTCTTCTAAATAACGTGGTAATACATCTTCCGGGAAGCCTGGCTGTTTCTGATCCAGATTCACCGCCACGACATCAAAGTTGATCGGTGCGATACGCTTGAACTGCAACATGATATCTAACAGGGTGTAACTGTCTTTACCACCTGAAATACACACCATGACCTTATCGCCTTCTTCAATCATTTTGAAGTCACGAATGGCATGTCCGACCTGGCGACGCAGCTTCTTCAACAAACGATAGTAGGCTGAGCTTGTTGGCAGTTCAGGTTTGAAATTAAATCCTTGTTCGGACTCAACTGGCGAGTACATAGACGAGATTCACCCATAAATAAAAATACCGCGCAATTTTAGCCGATTCAGGCCCGCATCGCATCAAAAGAATTTATTTTCATGCAAATGTCATATTAGTTTCATTTTCATGTTTTATTTAGATTGATATATTGAACGTTTCAGTTCAATTAATCAGCAAGATGCCTAGTTTTTGGACTTTTCCACAGTTGTCCACAAAAGCTGTGGATAACTTTGTGGATTGAAACGCACTTGACAAGTTCTTCGTCTCAAAAGATAAGGCTTTTCTTTAAATTGATCACTTTTTAACCAATTTAATTATTAATAAAAATCAACTAGTTAAACCTGTCAACCCTAAGGTTTTAAATTAAATCATATTTTTTTTCTAACTCTAAAATGTAAAAAATGGCTTGCACTTACAAACTCGTTTATAAATGCAGCGTACAAGTCTTTTCATTCCGTAATTTTTTGTTAAACTCATCATTAAATTTTTCTCGATTGTGTTTACCTAATATAAACAATGAAAATAAATTTGCGTGTTTTGGGGTGTCATGGGATCAGTGCTGTGCTATTGGCGAGTTGTTGCCAGTTGGTCTATGCCGGTCAAACCATTTATCAGTTGCGCGATAGCAATGGCAGCACCTTATTAACCAATAAGAAAAGTCGCTATAACCATCTTCAGGTTGAAAAGAAGACCTATTATCCAGACAGTAATATTCATAGTTATAGCAATTGGGGTTCCAGTGAAGCTTCGGTCTTGCCGAGCTATAGTAGAAATAAAAATGCTTATGATTCGATTATTCGCCAGGCAGCGCAAACCTATGGTGTCTCTGAAGGCCTGATCAAAGCCGTGATGCATACCGAGTCCGGTTTTAATGTACAGGCTCGCTCTCCAGTCGGTGCACAAGGCCTGATGCAACTCATGCCGGCGACAGCACGTCGTTTTAATGTCAGCAATGCCTATGACCCGCAGCAGAATATTATGGCCGGGGCCAAATATCTGGCCTGGTTATTGAAACGCTTTAATGGCAATACCACCTTGGCACTGGCAGGTTATAATGCCGGCGAAGGCAATGTGGCCAAATATAAGGGTGTGCCACCTTTTCGTGAAACTCAGGACTATGTCCGCCGTGTCAGCAGCCGTTATCAGAACTTGTACGCACAGGGACTGGGCAGCACCAGTGGTACATATACCGCTTCCTCTGATACTGGTCGTGTCATTGCCAGCTCTGCCAATTATTCAACTGAAACCACGACGGCACCCAATGTTCAGGCGGCAAAATATCAGCGTCAGATCATTGCACGAGCAGATGGTAGCTTCACTGATGCACCGATGGGTTCTTATGCCACTGCCAATGCGACAGCATCTGCAAAAATATATTTAAGTGAGTAATTTTGAAACAGCTTTGTTTTTAAAGACCTATCTTTCAATATGGACAAAAAACATACTGTCTTTTTGTAGCGAATTGCTATTTTTTTCTTGAAATCTTATCGATTTCACCTCATATTGATTTCAATGATTTACATTCAATAATCAGATTATTTTTCTGTAATAAGAGGATTTCTCAATGATGCGGATTGGTTTGTTCTTGCTAACCAACCTCGCGGTACTGGTTGTAGCTGGCATTATCTTGTCACTCTTCGGTGTCGGTAGTTACCATGGCGCAGGTGGCTTGAATCTAGGCAACCTGTTGGTCATCTGTTTCGTGTTCGGTATGGTTGGCTCAATGATTTCCCTGTTCATGTCTAAATGGATGGCGAAAAAGACCACGGGTACTGAACTGATTGACCCGAATGCACCTCGTAACCAAGCTGAAGCCTGGTTGCTCCATGAAGTTGCACAACTTTCTCAGCGTGCAGGCATTAAAATGCCGGAAGTGGGTATTTTCCCATCTTATCAATCCAATGCCTTTGCCACTGGCTGGAATAAAAACGATGCTTTAGTAGCCGTATCGACTGGTCTGCTTGAGCGTATGAACAAAGACGAGCTTCGTGCAGTATTGGCGCATGAGATTGGTCACGTCGCCAATGGTGATATGGTCACTCTGGCACTGATTCAGGGTGTTGTGAACGCCTTCGTCATGTTCTTCGCACGTGTCGCGGGTGATTTTATTGACCGTAACGTTTTTGGTCGTGAAGAAGGTGAAGCACCGGGTATTGCCTATTTTGTAATTACCATCGTACTGGATATCGTATTCGGTATTCTGGCGTCGTCGATTGTGATGTGGTTCTCCCGTCAGCGTGAGTATCGTGCCGATGAAGCAGGTGCGCGCTTGGCAGGTAAACAGGCTATGATTTCAGCATTATTGCGCTTACAGGCAGAGTCTGAAATGCCAGATGCCATGCCGAAAGAAATGAAAGCATTTGCGATTTCTGCGGGTAAAGAAGAAGGCTTTAGCCTTGCTGCCTTGTTCCAGACGCATCCAAGCATCGAACAACGTGTTGCTGCACTACAACAGCTTGATTGTGCTTAAGTAATACTATTCATTGATTGAAAAAAGCCTGCACTTGCAGGCTTTTTTATTGGATTCAATTATTCATTATTTATATAGGCCTTTATGCGCTAATCCACTGATACAACGCCATCGCACCCCACCCAATCGCAAAAACAAATAGAATCAGGAACAAGGCGCCTAAAATATCCGGGATATGAATCCAGATCCAGGCCACTACAGGATTGCGCCAAAATACAGATTGCTGCTGTTTGCGTTCCAGGCTTTCATGCAAAAAAGGGTGTACCACATGTCGATCACTGTGAATCTGATATTCTTCACGAATATGAACATGCACCACATCAAGCGCCTTGCGACTGGGACGAATAAAAATATCAAAAATGGTGCCTGCCACTGGAATAAATCCAACCACCGCATCCATCACCGCCAGTTTCATGACCGGATTCAGCTTGGCACTCGGCACCCCAATCTGTTTGGCCTTATGAATGGCATAACAGGTCAATACAAAACCGGCGATATCTCCAGCGACCGGAATCGTACTCAGCGCGGCATCTGCCCCTACCCCTTGCTTGGTAAATGGAATACGTACCACTGAATCCATCATGTTGGCAAACTTGGCCAGATCACGTTCCAGACGAATGACCTCTTGTTGACTCAGTTTTGTTTTTTGTCCAGGCTCAGGCATATGTGATTCCAAAAATAGGGCTGACTTTCATCAGCATAAATTATTTTGAGACCTAAGTTGTAGCAATCTGTGAATTAAAACAATAATTTGGAAGCAACAAATAGATAAATAATCACACCGGTGGCATCACAAATAGAGGTCACCAAAGGTGCAGAGGCACTGGCCGGATCAAGTTTGAGTTTATTTAAAATAAAAGGCAGACTCATGCCGATCAGGCAGCCCATCAACACAATCCCGAGCATACTGATGGCCAAAACCACAGCTACCATAATATCTCCCCGAATATAACCCAGAATGGATACCGCAATCGCCATAGTGCCGCCTAAGCATAGCGCCACCAGAGATTCACGACTGAGCAGGTTAAACCAGTCCTTAAATTCGACATCGCCTATGGCCAAGGCACGCACCATCAAGGTGGCGGATTGCGAACCGGCATTACCGCCACTACCCACCAAAAGTGGCAAGAAAAATACCAACACGATATGTGCGGCAATGATCTCTTCAAAGTGTGCAATCCCGATTCCAGAGAGCAGACTGCCAAAAACCAGAATGACCAGCCAAAAGACCCGCTTCTGATACAGGGTCAAAATCGGAGCAGTTTTAAGGCTCAACTCAGTCAACGGCGTCACTGCACCCGACTTTAAAATATCTTCAGTGGTTTCGGCTTCGACAATGTCCATAGCATCGTCATAAGTAACAATCCCTAAGAGTTTTTGCTGGGCATCAACCACAGGCAGGGCAATAAAGTCATAATAGGCCAAGGCTCGAGCTACAATTTCCTGATCATCTGTTACCTGAGCGGAAATGACGTCACGCTGCATCACTTCGGCAATGCTCAGCTCAGGTAAGGCCTGTATGATCTGCCTTAAGGAAATCACACCGATCAGCCGTTCTTCTGCATCGACAATATAAATCAGATACAGGGTTTCCTGCCCGGCGGCTACCACACGTAAAGCCTGTATCGCTTCATCCATGGTTAAATCGGGTGAGAGCGTCACAAAACTTGAGCTCATCATGGCACCCGCTGTGCCTTCCGGATAGATGGCCAGATCTTTGAGTGTCTGCTGGGATTCTTCAGATAATGCGCTCACTAATTGCAGCTGTAGCGGCGGCGAAAACTGCTTATAAATATCGACAAAATCATCAGAAGGCATTGCGTCCAGAATGGGAACAAGTTCTGAAATGGACAAGTGCTTTGTTACGTTTAACTGCTGCCCTAGGGGCATAAAAGCATAGACCAAGCTCGGTTCACTCAGTTCCCTTAAAATTCGGGCCTGTTGCCGAGCATCTAAACGACTTAAAATGCGCGCCTGATCGGCGACATTCAGCTGACTGAGTAAGCCTACAGCGATGTCGTGATTTTCAGAATGTAATTGTTGTTGGATATGCTGGATTTTTTCTGAAATTGTCGGCATAAGCAGCTCATTATAAAAGTCTGGCATTCAAGAGAGATTTGTCCTGATCCCTATGTATCCTAATTTTTCATGTGAATAATTTTAATGATCATGCTGCAATATGACGATATTTTTTGTATAAATCAATTCCTCGATATTTAGCCAGAAAAAGCCTGACTCAGTCAGGCTTGTTCACTTTCTAAAGATGGATGATCTATCACCACTGATTGAGAAACTGTTTTTTTAATCATCAGACTACGGATCAATACATACATAAAGGGAATAAACAGCAGTACCAGGACAGTGGCAAATAGCACCCCACCAAAAACACTGCTGCCAATCTCCTGCCGGCTGATTGCACTGACGCCTGTGGCAAACATCAAAGGCAATACACCCGCTGCAAATGCAATGGAAGTCATGACAATAGGACGCAAGCGTAAGCCCGCAGCCATTATCGCGGCCTGAACCGGAGTATGACCTGCCCGCTCTGCTTGTGCGGCAAACTCTACAATCAAAATTGCATTTTTACAGGACAGACCAATGGTCGTCAGCAAGGCAATATGGAAGTAAATATCGTTTGCAAAACCAAACCAGGCACAGAATAGAATACTCCCTCCCACGCCCAGAGGAATCGCGGTCAACACCACAGCAGGAATCGTCCAGCTTTCATAGAGTGCCGTTAAACATAAGAAAATAAAGGCAATCGAAATTAGATACAAGAAAATAGCTTGCCCACTGCTGCGTTTTTCTTCTAGTGCGGCTCCACTCCAGGCCAAATTTACTCCGTCTTGTTCATCGACTAAAGCTTCGACATCTTGCATGGTTTGACTCGAAAATTGATCTTTGGGAATACCTGCATATACAGGCACGGCGTTATAGCCCATATAACGATTGATACTATTCGGTCCACCTTGCCAATTTAGCGTAGTGAATTGATTAAACGATAACATTTCGCCTGTGCTATTGCGGACATGCCAATGTGCCAAATCTTCAGGTTTAGAACGGAACTCCGCTTCGCCTTGCATGATGACCCGTTTGATTTGTCCACGATCAATAAAGTCATTGATATAGGTACCACTCCAAGCCGCAGCCAACGTACTGTTAAAACTTTGCTGAGGTACGGCATATTTGAGTAAACGTTCTATATCCAGTTTAATATTCAGCTCGGCACTTTCTTTGGGTACATCAAGTTGTAAATATTCAATCGATGATTTTGCTTTGGCACGGGTTTCAATCTCAGAGAAGGATTGCTGTAAAAACTCGCTGCCCCGTGAATCTAAATCTTGTAACCAAAAGTCGACCACACGTCCATTACTAGACATAGAAGGCGCCATAAAGAAAATCTGGGCATTGGCATGATTGGCAAAGTGCTTTTGTGCACGATCTACAATAGCAAAGACGGTATCTTCAGGATTTTTACGCGCTGCCCAGTCCTTTAATACGACAAAGAGCTGACCACGATAAGGCCCAACCCCAACATTGTTTCCGCTATACCAAATCCCAATGCTTTGGATGCGCTCAGATTCATGCTGCATTAAATAGTCTTGGACTTCACGCCCGACTTTTTCTATCTCAGAACGTGGTGCATTGCCTGGCATCACAATTTGACCCATGACAAAGCCCATATCTTCCGTTGGCATCAGCCCTTCGGGCAAGGTTTTATAAAGCCAGCCAAAGCCTAAAACACATATACTAAATACAGCCAACATCGTCATTTTAAACTGCATGCTACGTGCAGAAAGCTTTTGGTAATGCATGGTGAGCTTATCCATGCCACGATTAAAACGCTGTGCCCATTTTGGTTGATGTGGTTGACGCTTTAGCAGTTGCGCTGCAAATGTAGGGGTGATGATAAGTGCCACCAATAAAGAAAGTAGCATTGCCACGACCAATGTGATGGAAAACTGACGATAGATGACCCCTGTCATACTGCCAAAAAATGCCATGGGAATAAATACAGCAGTTAAGACCAGAGTAATCCCGATCAATGCACCGCTAATTTCCTTCATTGACTTTAAAGTTGCCGCCTGAGCATCCAAATGTTCTTCATGCATCAAACGTTCAATGTTTTCCACGACCACAATGGCATCATCGACCAACAGGCCAATCGCCAAAATCAGGGCAAACAAGGTAAAACTGTTTAAGCTCATTCCCAGTACATACAGCACCGCAAATGTGGCTAAAACTACAATCGGAATCGTGACTGCAGGAATAATAGTGGCGCGCCAGTTTTGCAGGAAGATAAACATCACCAAGACTACCAGTACCATCGCTTCAACCAGAGTTTTCGCGACTTGTTCAATTGAACTGGTAATAAATGGGGTTTTGTCCATGGTCATACGCAATTGATAATGTGCAGGCAAATTGGCTTGGGCATTTTTCAATACCGTTTGCATCTGCTCTGAAACCGCAATGGCATTACTCCGTGGTGCCAATTGAATCGATAATGCAGCGGATAAATGACCGTTGGTATAATTTAAATGATTATAACTTTCTGCCCCTAATTCAACACGTGCGACATCTTTCAAGTACAGGACCGAACCTGAATCTGTTGTTTTCACAATAATTTTTTCAAATTCATCAATGCTACTTAAACGTGAATCCGCACTGACCTTAGCATTCATGTATTGATCTTGTGCTGTCGGTAATCCACCAATAGAACCAGACACAAGTGGTGCATTTTGTGTCTCGACTGCATTGCGAATATCACTCGGCATCAAATTAAATTGGCGTAGTTTATGTGGATTGAGCCAAATGCGCATCGCATAGCCTGCGCCATAAAGCTCCACTTCACCCATCCCGTCAATACGGGAAAAACGCGGTTCGACATGCACCATTAAATAGTCAGCAAGCTCTGTAGGTGTCGCCTTCCCTGATTCATCATATAAACTCAGTAATGCAAATTGATCATAACCTTGTTTATAAACAGCCACTCCATTTTGCTGGGTTTCTTCAGGCAATCGACTTAGCACACCATTGACCGCATTTTGCACTTGCAACAATGCCTGATCGAGATCCACGCCTTGCTCAAACGACAGGGCCAGATTTGCACGCCCCACGCTACTGTTGGACTGAAAGCTTTCCAAACCTTCAATGCCTTTTATCGCTTGTTCTAAAATTTGCGTGACCGATTGCTCAACGGTTTCCGCAGATGCACCACGATACCCCGCAGAAACACCTAACGCAGGTGCATCCATATTCGGCATATGCTCAATCGGAATTTTTTGCAGTGCAAAAATTCCTAATACCATCATGATAATGGCAATCACGGCTGCAAATTTAGGTCGATAAATAAAAAAGTGTGACAACATGAATAAAAATCCCCATCAGATGCATTCTCACGACACATTCTTGTATGAATAGATGATTTTTATAGCAATTTTCACACCATGCTGAAAACGCAACCAGTCATTGGACGAGTTTTGGCGATAAAAAAATCCCCGTATAAACGGGGATTTTTCAGCTCTAGAGTTTTCCTTTATTTTAAGCACGCGATTTTTTGATGATGAGTCGACGAATTAAAACATACATAAATGGAATAAAAATCAGCACCAGCAATGTTCCAAAAATGACACCACCAAATACACTCACACCAATTTCCTGACGACTCACCGCACCAGCGCCTGTAGCAAAGACCAGCGGTAAAATCCCTGCGCCAAAGGCCAAAGAAGTCATCAAAATTGGACGTAGACGTAAAGACGCACCTTCTAGTGCGGCTTCTACTACCGATTTACCTTGTTGCTGCGCTAATGAAGCAAATTCCACAATCAGAATGGCATTCTTACAGGACAGACCAATGGTAGTCAGCAAGGCAATCTGGAAATAGATATCATTCGGGAAACCAGCCAGATAACTGAAAATAATATTGCCGCCAATCCCGAGTGGAATAGCTGACATCACGGCGGTTGGAATGCTCCAGCTTTCATATAAAGCCGCCAGACAAAGAAAAATAAAACCAATTGAAATCAGATACAGCCAGATCGCCTGATTATTGGACTGTTTTTCCTCGAAAGAAAGACCGCTCCAGACCACATCCACCCCTTCCTGCTCGGCAACCAAAGCTTCCACATCCTGCATGGCCTGACCGGAACTGCTATCTTTAGCCCGATCCGCTTCCATTTGCAATGCGGTATAACCCATAAAGCGGTTGACCACTTCAGGGCCACCACTCCAGCCCACTTGCGAGAAGTTACTGAAAGGCACCATCTGATTTTGGTCATTTCGTACATGCCACTGTGCCAGATCTTCCGGCTTAGAGCGGAATTCAGCATCACCCTGCATAATCACCCGTTTAATCCGACCACGATCAATAAAGTCATTGATATAACTGCCGCCCCAAGCACTGGATAAAGTACTGTTGATTGCCGATTGAGTCAGGCCGTTGGCCATGGCCTGTTTCTGATCAATATTGACACGTAGTTCTGCTTTGTCAGGATTAGAACGCTTGCCCAGATTTTCAAAGCTTGTATAGTTGCCCGCCCGAGCTTCCAGCGCTTTAAATTGCTGTTCCAGATATTGCCGGCCATTGCCATTGATATCTCGAATCCAGAAATCCAGACCATCGGTTTGTCCCAAACCATTGACTGAAGCTGGCATGGACACATTAATTTGTGCATTGCGATTACTCTGGAAATGCTTCAAGGCCCGTTCACGAATCGCTTGTGCGGTATTGTCCTGACCGGAACGCTCATCCCAATGTTTTAATGCCACAAAACCGGTCGCCAGATTCTGACCCGTTCCAGAGAAATTTCGCCCATAACGGATCATCACCAGATTGACATTGGCTTGTTCCTGATCCAGAAAATACTTACGGACTTCTTCACCGATCTGAATGGTATTTTTCATCGGGGCGCCTTCCTGCAATTTAATCTGCAAACTTAAGATCCCCTGATCCTCACTCGGTAAAAAACTGGTCGGCAAGGCACGATAGAACAGCGCAAACACACCGATCAATCCAGCAAACAATAGTAGACAAATCGCCTGACGCTGAATCGTGAGTTTAGACAAATTCAGATAACGATATTTTAAATGATCCAGTTTCTGGTTAAACCAGGACGCCCATTTTGCCAGCTTAGGATTCGGTTTTAGAATAAGCGCACACAATGCTGGCGTTAGAATCAATGCCACCATTAAGGATAAGGACATTGCCGCGACCAAGGTGATGGAGAACTGCCGGTAAATTACGCCAGTCGATCCGCCAAAAAAAGCCATGGGAATAAAGACTGCGGTTAAGACCAGTGTAATCCCGATCAGTGCTCCACTAATTTCCTGCATGGATTCCAGGGCCGCATCCTTGGCGGACAGTTGCTTTTCATGCATCAGCCGTTCGACGTTTTCTACCACAACAATGGCATCATCCACCAACAGGCCGATCGCCAGAACCAGCGCAAATAAGGTTAAGGTGTTGATACTCATACCCAGTGCATACAGCACCGCCATGGTACCCAAAATCACCACTGGAACAGTCACGGTAGGAATCAAGGTGGCACGCCAGTTCTGCAAGAAAATGAACATCACAATGATGACCAAAATCACGGCTTCGATCAGGGTTTTGACCACTTCTTTAATTGATTCTTGTACAAAAGGCGTATTATCACGTGGATAGGCAATTTTATAGCCGTCAGGCAATTGTTGGGAAATGCGGGCAATTTCAGCCTTAATCAGATCAGAGGTGGCAATGGCATTGGCCCCTGACGCCAGTGAAATACCCAGACCAGCCGATGGATAACCATTATTGGTACTATAAGACTGATAATTTTCAGCACCCAGTTCCACCCGGGCAATATCTTTTAAATAAATAAAGCTGCCGGCACGATCCGATTTGACAATAATATTCTGGAATTCTTCCACGGTTTTCAGTCGCGATCCCGAAGTGACTTTGGCATTCAGGTATTGCTCGTCTATGGCGGGAAGATCACCAATCGCACCAGCAGCGACCTGAGTATTTTGGGCTTCAATCGCAGCACGCACATCGCTTGGCATCAGGTTATATTGTTTTAATTTTGCCGGATTCAGCCAGATCCGCATCGCATATTGTGAACCAAAGACATCGACTTCACCAATGCCTTCAATCCGGGAAATGTCCTGTTCCAGATGGGTCATCAGATAGTCGGAAAGTTCAATATTGTTGCTGCGCCCCGACTCATCATAGAGGCTGATCACCATATGGGTATCGCCGAGTGATTTAAAGACATTAACGCCTTGGCGTTGTACATCTTCCGGTAATCGGTTGATCACGCCATTAATCGCATTTTGTACCTGCACCTGTGCGGTATCTGGGTCGGTGCCATTTTCAAAACTGATGCTGACCCGGCTGCGCCCTGAAGAATCGCTACTCGAACTGAAATACAGCAGATGATCAATACCTTTGATCTGCTGTTCCAGCACCTGGGTCACGCTTTCTTCCACAGTTTCCGCAGAAGCGCCACTATAGGTTGCTGCCACCGTTATCCTTGGCGGGGCAATGTCCGGATAACGTTCCACTGGCAGGTTCATCACTGCGAACAAGCCGATTGCCATGACAACAATCGCCAGCACCCCAGCAAAGATCGGGCGGTGGATAAAAAATTTAGACAGCATAAGTCCGGGTCACTTTTAATTAAATAGGGGTAAATTGATGCAGAACATAAGCATGCTATATCCAAATATTCAGTGACATAGCACTAGAATGCAAGAATTAAACACATAAAAACTGCGATAAAAACCAATCATGGAGAAATTATGGATAATTCCTCTTGAGCATATTCTTGAGATTGCTCTTCCCTATTTATTAATAGCATTTTTCCAAACAAAAAACCCTGCAGATGCAGGGTTTTTAGTGAATCAATTGAGCGGATTAAGCGCTGAACTGGTTCATTGTGTTTTTAGAATCATCACCAGCTTTCAATGCATTGTCACCAGCGAAGATTTCTTTGTGGTCATCACCGATGTCAGAACCAGCCATTGCTTGGTGTTTAACACATGCGATACCGCCGCGGATTTCTTTACGTTGTACGCCAGCAACATAAGCCAACATACCTTCAGTACCGAAGTAACCTTGAGCAAGCTCATGAGTAGAAAGCGCAGCTGTGTGGTAAGTCGGAAGTGTGATCAAGTGATGGAACACACCCGCTTCACGAGCAGCATCAGCTTGGAATGTACGAACTTTTTCGTCAGCTTCAGCAGCCAGTTCAGTTGCATCGTACTCAGCGCTCATTAACTTAGCACGGTCGTAAGCAGAAACGTCTTTACCTTCAGCAACCCAACGGTCATACGCTTGTTGACGGAAGTTTAAAGTCCAGTTGAACGAAGGCGAGTTGTTATAAACAAGTTTCGCATTTGGAACTGTTTCACGTACACGGTTAACCATGTGAGCAATTTCAGCAACGTTTGGAGTCGCAGTTTCGATCCAAAGAAGGTCAGCACCGTTTTGTAGGCTAGTTACACAGTCAAGTACAACGCGGTCAATTTGAGTGCCTTCACGGAACTGGTATAGACCAGAAGCAAGACGTTTAGGACGGTGAAGTTTACCATCACGCTTGATCAGGATTTCGTCTTCTTGCGCTTCTGAAATGTCGATTTCAGTTGTGTCTAAGTAGCTGATGTATTGAGAAGCGATGTCGCCTGGCTCTTTAACCACTGGGATTTTTTGAGTCAAGTCAGCACCTTCAGAGTCAGTACGTGCAACGATGATACCGTCGTCAAGACCCATTTCCAGGAATGCATAGCGAAGAGCGTGGATTTTCGCGATGAAGTCTTCGTGTGGAACTGTTACTTTACCAGCTTGGTGACCACATTGTTTCGCGTCAGAAACCTGGTTTTCGATTTGTAGTGCACAAGCACCCGCTTCGATCATTTTCTTAGCTAAAAGGTAAGTCGCTTCTTCGTTACCGAAACCAGCGTCGATGTCCGCAATAATTGGCACAACGTGAGTTTGGAAGTTGTCGATTTGTGAAGTGATTTCAGCTGCTTTAGCAGTGTCGCCCGCTTCTTGTGCTTTTTTAAGTGCACGGAACAAGTCGTTTAATTCTTTCGCGTCAGCTTGACGTAAGAAAGTGTAGATTTCCTCGATCAATGCAGGAACAGAAGTTTTTTCGTGCATAGATTGGTCAGGAAGTGGACCGAATTCTGAACGAAGTGCTGCAACCATCCAACCAGAAAGGTAGATGTAGCGACGTTCAGTTGTACCGAAGTATTTTTTGTTCGCAATCATTTTTTGTTGCGCGATAAAACCGTGCCAGCAGCCTAGTGATTGAGTGTATTTGCTAGAGTCTGCATCATAAGCAGCCATATCACGACGCATAATTGCCGCTGTATATTTCGCAATGTCTAAACCAGTTTTGAAACGGTTTTGAAGTTGCATACGCGCAGCATCTTCAGGACTGATGTCTGCCCAAGTGTTACCGAATTTCGCTTTTAATTCGCGGATTGCATCAATCGCTGTTTGGTATGTAGTCATGATATATTCCTGTAATAATATTAGGATTTTTCTGCAACGAACCGCTCAAATCACACCCTCAATGACTTGTTCAGATTTTCGACGATCCGTTGGGATAGCTAAAGATTAGTGGGCTTATGAAAATTAATCCAATAGTCTGCAAGAATCTTCAGTATTTATTTAAAAAATGAGTAGATCAAAGTCTTAGTACAATCTTGATAGATTATATTAAGATTATGTTTTATATATATTTATTTAAAAATAAAAATGGATAAAATTTCCACATGTTGCTTAAAAATAATTCATTAGACTTAAGTCTGGATATGGGGTTTATGCCCTTTTATCTTTAAAAAATACTGATCTTTGATGATTTATTCAACTTGATGAATTCTCGATTTAGTGTACTTTTCACTCAAATACTGAACGTAAGAACAGCCTTTCTCATGTTCTTTTAAAGCGAAAAGATGGTTTTCATTTCCCTCTATAAAAAGGCTAAATGATATTCTATTTAACGTGCATCTTTTCTCTTATGTACACTTTGAATAATGGAGCTTAAGCCTGTGTTAATTTTGTAAACTTTATCAGTGAGCACATGGCTTTTTTTTCATCGACGCTTTACACAAGGCCCGGCAATTATGGCATAATCTTCATAATTTCTTGTATTTATTCTCGGTATTTCTTTTATGAATCTGGAGCGGGTCGATCTCAATCTATTAATTTATCTTGATGTACTTCTTCGCGAAAAAAATGTCACACGTGCAGCAGAACAACTGGGCGTTACCCAGCCTGCCATGAGTAACATCTTACGCCGATTACGCAATTTATTTAATGATCCCCTCCTGATTCGTTCTTCTGAAGGCATGACACCCACTGAACGTGCCTTAGAATTGCAGCCCCGCATTCGAGATGCGCTCGCTGATCTGTCGATGATCCTGGAACCACGTACCGAGTTCCGTCCATATACCTCAAATCGTGTCTTCCGGATCATGACCTCGGATTATGCAGAAGCCACGCTGGTTCCACGTCTGGTTAAAGCCCTACGTTCAGAAGCACCGAACGTGGTATTAGACTTCCTGACGCCAAGTGACGTGTCATATCGTGACATGGAACAAGGCAAGGTCGATCTGGCAATCAACCGTTTTAATGAAATCCCGCAAAGTTTTCATCAGGTTTTGGTCTGGCGTGACAGCTTTTCTTGCCTTTTAAATAACAAGCATCCTGCCGCAAGCAACTTAAACCTTAAAAGTTACCTGGATGCACAGCATATCTGGGTTTCTAAAACCGGTATGGGGGTTGGTTTCGGTGTCAATCCCGAAAAACAGGCCGGTTTAGGCTGGATCGATCAGGCTTTAGAGCGTATCGGTCAGAAACGTAAAATTTCGGTTTTTACCCGTCATTACCAGATGCCGGGGTTATTGGCTTCCAATGTTGACTTAGTCGCGACACTGCCTTCACGTATCGCACGTCTGCAAGCCAAGAATCACAATTTAATTCTAAAAGATCCGCCATTTTATATTCCGGAATTTGAATTGAAAATGGCATGGTGCCCTTTATTGCATCATCATCCGGCACATCGCTGGTTACGTCAGCTGATTTTGTATGTTGCACGCCAGATGATTGAAGAAGAAAATCGTGAATTCCTGAGCAATAATTCTCAATTTTCACATTATTAAACTCAAAATCTTCTAAATTCTTATTTTTTAAGATTATACTTTGAAGACTTGAGATGTCGTTGTTACACCTCAAGTCTTTTTTTGTGTTAAAAATATCCCAAGATACTATTCATCCACAGGTGGATTTGTGAGCCTCTTACAAAATATCGTGATTATCTTAATACTCATCACGGGGGCCGGTTTTTTATCTTTAACTGAAATCGCCCTCGCAGGTGCCCGCAAAGTCAAACTCAAAATTCTGGCTGAGTCGGGTGATCATCGCGCTCAAAAAGTTTTAGATCTACAAGAAAATTCTGCGGATTTCTTTGCAGCCTCTCAAATTGGTTTAAATGCAGTCGCCATTCTCGGCGGTATTTTAGGTGAAGGCGCCTTCCGTCCTTATATTTATAATTTCGTTTCCCGCTTTTACCAGGGACCTTGGGCTGAAAATATCAGCTTTGCGCTCTCCTTCACGGTCGTCACTTCTTTATTTATTTTATTTGCAGACCTGATGCCGAAACGTCTAGCCATGATTGCGCCAGAAAAGATCGCAGTCTCAGTCATCGAGCCAATTCAGATTTTCATTAAAGTCTGTAAACCTTTGGCCTGGTTTATTAACGCGATTGCCAACATGCTGTTCCGTCTGTTTAAAGTAAATACCATCCGTGATGACAATATTACTTTTGATGATATTTCTGCAGTGATGGATGCAGGTGCGCAGGCAGGCGTGCTCCAGAAACAGGAGCATCATTTCATTGAAAATGTATTCGAGCTGGAAGAGCGTAACGTGCCTTCGAGTATGACTACACGTGAAAATGTGGTGTTCTTCACCTTGAATGAACCGGAAGAAAGTATTCGGCAAAAGCTGGCAGAATATCCTTATTCCAAATTTCTGGTATGTAGCAATGACATCGACAGTGTGATTGGCTATGTCGATGCCAAAGACATTCTGGTGCGTATTCTGAACAACCAGTCGCTGCTGCAGCTCAATGAAAATACCATCCGTAATGTCTTGACCATTCCGGATACTTTGACCTTATCAGAAGTTCTGGATCGTTTTCGTTCTACCAAGGAAAAGTTTGCCGTCGTCATTAATGAATATGCGCTGGTGGTTGGAGTGATTACCCTTTCCGATATTATGATTACCGTGATGGGTGACTGGGTGACGCCTATTGAAGCCGATCAGCAAATTATTAAACGTGACAATAATTCCTGGCTGATTGAAGGCAGCACGCCGATTGAAGACATCAAGCATGCGCTTGAAATTGATGAAATGCCTGATGATGAGAACTATGAAACCATCGCTGGCTTCATGATGTATAAATTACGCAAGATTCCACGTCCTGCAGATGCCGTGATATTTGGTGCTTATAAGTTTGAAGTGGTGGATGTCGATCATTTTAAAATTGACCAGTTACTGGTAACCCGCCTGCTCGAAACCAATTCAGTTATTCAGGAAGAATCAGATTAATCTGGTTCTTCTTTTTATTCTTATATTTAAAAATTATTCTAAGAAAAAAATCATAAGGTGAGTGATGAATATTTCTGCATTATTGGCATGTCTGTTTTTTTATTCAGCCCTGTATTTGTTTTACTTCTTCTTTGCCAAACAACAGAATCCCCTGCTTTTACTCGCAGCCATCATTCTGATGGTTTTAACAGTTTTCATTATTCCCTACCCGCATGAACGTCGCCGTCAAGGTTTCGACTCGACCTTGAGATTTGGAGAGTATTTTTATTGGCCATTAATCACGTGGTGGCGTTTATTTATTCTGCCCATCAGCTGGCTGATTGCACTGATATATCGTGATTAAAAAAGCACCTTTGGGTGCTTTTTTTTAGATCTAGTTATAGCTTAGATTTTTGCTAATAAAGCCTCAAGAACGGCTTGATAGTGAATCTGGATATCATCTTCTAAAATTTTGTAGGCATTATCGAATTGCACCATTGGCCAGCCTTCTTTCCAGAATGGGAAAATATTATGCAGGTCATGGGTGACAATGGCATCTTCACGCACAATTGCTTGGGCAATTTGTGACAGCACTTGCGCAGTTTCAGCGCCATCAATCGCCATATAATCAATACCGCGCGCTTTTAAAATACGGATTCGGTCTTTTTTATAACGGATTTTTTTGATTTGTGCTGCATTCAGACCCAAAGCCAAAGATACGGCTTCGACAAATTTGTCTTCAAATGACTGATTCAATGCTACTAAGGCTGCTTTATGCGCTTCCTGACGACCAGCTTTACCACCCTGACGAATTGCTGCTTGCGCCTCAGTATTTAGCTCATCCTTTTTCATACTTTGCAGGATGTCTAAAATTTCGATGTCGCTTAACGCCTGAGGAGATTGATCAGTCATAAACTGTCCTTAAAAAAATAAATCTTGAATCGGCTATTTTCGCATAATTCGTGGCTAAAAAATCAAAATCTTCATGATTAAAACAGCGCTACGACCTGAAACTGCATTTCTTCTGCGATTTTGCGCAAAATCGACTATAGTGCTTCATCTATATATTAAATTAATCTCTGGATGACGCCCCCTACGCAAGTGACTTTGTTGCTGCAGCAACTTAAGCGCCAATATCCGACTGCATTTAAAGGAAATTACCTGTTTTACAGTCAGATTAAAATCCGTGGAATCTGGGATAAAGCCAAGCTCTTCATTCCTTGGGCCTTGGCCGCCATGATTTTTGTTCCCATCAGTTTGATGTTAGGAGATCTGGTACAGCAATCTTTTGTGCAAATCAGTGAATTTCAGGCACAGAGTTATGCCATTTTGGCCATTCTACTGTTCCTGATGTTGAGTCAGACCTTGATTCTGTACCAGATTCAGCATTCTTCTTATTCGCTGTATCAGTTATTACGGCATACTCCAATCAAGATGGCTATTGTGATTCTATTGCAAGCCTTAAATCCGGTCTTTATACAAAGCAGTTTGCTGATGTGGAGCTTATTCTTCTTTGGCGTGAGCTTTGGCTTTGTGCGCTTTTATCGGGAAAATTTATTCAAGGAAAATAGCAAAAATACTGAGCACTATCAGCTACAACAATTACGTAAAATCTGTTTTTGGGCTTATAAACAGACCTGTCTGATCCGACTAAAATTACGTTTTTATTCAAGCCATGATCCTCGGCATGCCGAACTAAAACAGCAATTAAATCACTTTGCCGGGCTATATACGCGGCTACTGAAATATGAGCATCAATATTGTAAAACGATCAAGCATCTAGATGTCGACAGCTATCTGGATGAGAATTCATAGTTCCCTCTATCATTTTTCATTGGTCGTCTTAAAGATCTGCAAATATTGACTTTTAAAAAACGTTGATTTGCTGGTTTTTAGAATAGAAGCTACGGAATTGCTTGAAAAGAAAGCAATCATTTAGAAATTTGCTTGCCAAGCTTTATTTCGTCCTCTATTATTGCGCACATGCCCGAGTGGTGAAATCGGTAGACACAGGGGATTTAAAATCCCCCGCCCACAAAGCGTGCCAGTTCGAGTCTGGCCTCGGGCACCATTTTAATATTTATTAAAATGGTGCAATAAAAAATCCAGCATTAGGCTGGTTTTTTTGTGCCTGAATTTTATTCTTTTAGCGCGAAATCCCCATGTCAGAATTAAAACACTTTGATCTCGCTACATTACAATTACGTCATCCAGACGCTTTTTTCCTTAAGCTGCGTTATAGCCGCTTTAAATTTAATGCCTTGCAAAATATCCAGTTTGTTATCGCGATTAATTTACTGTCCCTTCTGGTCTGTGTAGCCTGTAGTCTCAGCTCCGTATTTCTGGAATATTATTTTTTCAAGAATGCCACGATTGCCTTTAATGTCACCTTAATTGTGCTGATGGCACTGCTTTATCCTTATATCTGGCATGCACAATATCAGGCGCAATTTAGTTCCAAAGCCTATAGTCAGCGTTTGCAAAACTGTCTCTATCTGCAAATTCCAATTTTTCTGAGCTTATTGCTCAACCTTTATCTGATTCATTCGGATGTACTGGTCATCATTAGTATGATCATTTTAGCGATTTCTTCCTTTGGGGTGGTCATCCTGGAACCTTTATTTAAAAGTTCCTGTAGTGCGATTGACCAGATCAGGTTGCAGAAACTCCGACAACTGGCTTTTTGGGCTTATCAACAATCCAAATCAAAAACACCACAACAGATTCAAGGTCAATCGAATCTGCAGGCTTATTACCAAAACCTTTATCAGCAATGCATGAATGAAGAGCAACAATTACTCGGCTCAATTTGCTTTAATAGCTTTAAAGATTATTTGAACAGACAATAAAAAACCCTGCATCTGCAGGGTTTTCTTAAATCACCATTCACGATTGGTAATCAGTTCTTCCATTTCAATCTCGAACACGCCGTGCTCTTGCACCACCATCATCATGGCTTCGGCAATATAATCCGCAGCAGTATCATCCAGAGACGAATCCAGATCTTCGAACTGAGGTTTCATGATATTGATATCAGCCACAGTCAGATTGGCAAGCTGGTAAATTTCTTGATCTGACAAACCTGATTTAGCGACTTTTTGGGCAAAACGTTCGATGTGCTGCTTGATTTCAGCAACCAGAATATCGGGATAATACTCATCATCGAACATGGGGAGAAGTAAATCTGCAAACATTACAGGCACTCTAAAGGATGACTATCTAATCTAAGCGTGCCTATATAGCATATTGTTGCTTAAAAGCCAAACAACATTGCCAATGTAGGGATTTCCCAGACTCGATTTTTAAACCATTTGCATAGCTTGCCAGACTTTAATCGCATCGGCTGTGACTTTAACATCATGTGCCCGTACCATACATGCACCCTGCTGAATACTCAACAAATGCGCTGTTGCTGAACCCACTGCACGCTCTTGTGGTTCTGCCCCATCCAAAACTGCTCCGATAAAGCGTTTACGTGATAAAGCAGACAAAATCGGATAGCCCATTTCTGTCAATTTATAAAACTCTTGCAACAGCTTTAAATTTTGCTGGGCATTTTTAGCGAAACCAAAACCTGGATCAATCATGATATTTTCCGCTTTTACTCCAACATCTAAAGCATCCTGAACACGTTGGGATAACTCGCGTATCACATCTTTAGTGACATCCTCATATTGATCCAGATTGTTCATGGTGGTCGGCTCACCGCGCATATGCATGATGATCACTGGAATATTGAGTTCTGCTGCGGTCTGCAATGCATTCGGCCGAGTCAAAGCACGGACATCATTCCAGATATGTGCTCCGGCCCGAACCGCTGCGCGTATGACTTCAGGTTGCGACGTATCAATCGAGAGAATGACCTTATGTTTAGCCAGTTCTTCCACCACAGGCACTACGCGGCGAATTTCTTCTTCCACTTCTACCACTGCGGCACCTGGACGGGTCGATTCACCGCCAATATCAATCACGGTCGCGCCTTCAGCGATCATTTCAAGCGCACGTGCGACTGCATCTTCTTTGTGATTATGCCGACCACCATCACTAAAAGAGTCTGGGGTGACATTGAGAATCCCCATCACATGCGGCTGGGATAAGTCCAATTTTAAATCACCAAATGTCCATACATGTGGTAACAAAGGCATCAGCTGCATGATTCAATACTCACTCAAAATAACCCCGATATTGTCTTATGGATCGCTGAATAAAGCAAAGTGGAATAAGGCTAGGACCTAGATTTCGAAGTAATTGTTTTGGGAATATTGCATCAGTTTAGTTTGTAATAATGCTTTCACATCTGCCCATTCACTTTCTAAAATACTATAGATATAGCTATCTCGAATAGTCTGTCCATCTTTACGTAGCATATGACACCTGATAATGCCATCTCGTTTGGCACCTAATGCCTCAATCGCTTTTTGGCTGGGAAGATTCAAATGATCAGTTCGAAAGCCGACCACCTGAGCATTTAAATTTTCAAAAGCATGTCTTAACAAAAGATATTTACAAACGCGATTTACATAAGCTCTGTGATAGCGCTTGGCATACCAGGTATAACCAATTTCAAAACGTGGAATTTCCGCTTTAATATCATGATAACTGGTGGTTCCAATTGCTTGGCCGGAGTTTAAATCAATTACGGCAAAAACCATTCTTTCACCTTGAGCCTGTTGTTCGAAAGCTTGAGAAAAATATTTTTTTAAGTTATGCAGATAAGGCACCGAATTATATAAAATCTTACCTAAATTTTCTTCAGCGCATGCAACCACTAAATCAGAAAAATGTTCCCAGCTCAACGGTTCAAGACGAAGCTGGTAAACACTGGATTCCAGAACAGGCATATTCATTTTTGTTTTTCTTATTCATTTTTAATCGCTCAATATAACACTCAAAAAGATATGACAAAAATGACAAGCATAAAAAACCACCCGAAGGTGGTTTTTTTATTGAGCTTAGTTCGCTGGCAATGGCGGAGGAGTCAACGGACCATCATCTGGCGTTACATCAATCACAGGATTATCTGCAACATAGACTTTTGGTGGCTGAGGCTCACGACCTTCCATGATGTCACGGATTTGATCACGATCAATGGTTTCCCATTCCATCAAGGCTTTCACCATCGCATGGGCAATATCTTTTTTGCTTTCCAAGATATCGCGTGCGATTTTATATTGCTCATCTAGAATTCGACGAATTTCACGATCGACTTCTAGTTGTGTGGTTTCCGAAATACTGCGGCTACCAATACTGCCCATGAAAGATTGCTGTGCATCTTCTTCATAGACCATGACACCGAGTTTGTCCGACATACCATATTTGGTCACCATCGCACGTGCCATTTTGGTTGCACGTTCGAAGTCATTTGAAGCGCCGGTCGACATCTGGTTAATGAAGACTTCTTCAGCAATACGGCCACCAAACAAAATCGAAAGTTCATTCAACATTTTGTCTTTGTAATGGCTGGTCTGGTCAAATTCAGGCAGCTGCCAGGTAACACCTAAAGCCCAGCCACGTGGCATGATTGTCACCTTATGCACAGGATCTGTACCTGGCAAGCTTTCAGCAACAATCGCATGCCCTGCTTCATGATAAGCCGTCGCACGACGCTCTTCATCACGAAGTACCATCGATTTACGCTCAGGACCCATATACAGCTTGTCTTTTGCATCTTCAAAGTCATGCATATCGACGGTGTTTTTGTTACGGCGTGCAGCAAATAAAGCAGCTTCATTCACCAGGTTTGCTAATTGCGCACCCGAGAAGCCCGGTGTACCACGTGCAAGAACTTTTACATCCACACCTGTCACTGAAGGCAATTTTTTCAAATGTACATTCAGGATTTGTTCACGACCTTTAATGTCTGGCAAACCAACCACAACTTGACGGTCAAAACGGCCTGGACGAAGAAGTGCTTTATCCAGTACATCTGCACGGTTGGTTGCAGCAATCACGATAATGCCTTCATTGCCCTCAAAGCCGTCCATTTCAACCAGCATCTGGTTCAGTGTCTGTTCACGTTCATCGTGACCACCACCAGTACCTGAACCACGATGACGACCGACTGCATCAATCTCATCAATAAAGATGATACATGGCGCATGACGTTTCGCCTGTTCGAACATGTCACGAACACGGGATGCACCGACACCGACAAACATCTCAACGAAGTCAGAACCTGAAATACTAAAGAATGGAACTTTCGCTTCACCGGCAATGGCTTTGGCAAGTAGGGTTTTCCCCGTACCTGGAGGACCGACCATTAACACACCGCGTGGAATACTCGCACCCAGACGTTTAAATTTGGTTGGATCTTTCAGGAAATCTACGATTTCAACGACTTCTTGCTTGGCTTCATCACAACCAGCAACATCAGTGAAAGTGACTTTAATCTGGTCTTCAGACAGCATTTTGGCTTTAGATTTACCAAAACTCATTGGGCCGTTTTTACCACCTGCACCGCCACCCATGTTGCGCATAAAGAACATGAATAACAAAATGATTAAAAGTACAGGGAAACTTGCAATAAGCAACTGCATGAGCAAGCCTTGACGTTGTGGTGCTTCACCTTCAACCACAACATTATTTTTAATCAGGCTTGGCATCAGTTCAGGATCCTGAACTGCCGGACGGATACTTTCAAACTCTGAACCGTTCGATTTTTCGCCACGGATTCTTTCGCCGTCAATCACAACTTGTTTAATTTGGCCAGCATTGACCGCGGCAACAAACTCTGAGTAGTTCATTGTAGTCGGTTGATTGCGGTCACTGACGTTGCTGAAGATTAACACCAGCACACCCAGTATCACGAGCCACAATACGGCATTCTTAAAAAGATCGCTCAAAGCTTTATTCCCATTCCAATCTAATTTGATCATGCCCTGTTCAGGGTGACCTTAATACTTAAGCTGTAAATCAACTTACAATTATCTGAAAACGTACAAAATGCACAATTTTTAACGACTTGGCAAGTAGACTTATTTTAAAGCCTTCTTACGTCCCTGCCCGATCAGGAAAACTTCCTTGGAGCGAGCACGTGATGCCAAAGGTTTAGATGTTTTCAGAACATCAAAACTATCAACCACTTGCTTACGGAATTCGTCAAAACCTGAACCTTGGAAAACTTTTACCACAAATTGACCTTTAGGGCCTAGCACCTTGTTGGCAAAATCCAGTGCAAGTTCACACAAGTAAATCTGACGCGGTTGATCTACAGCCTTATTACCTGATGTATTGGGGGCCATATCTGAAATTACAACGTCTACAGTACGACCATCTAAAATTTCTAACAATTGCTGGAAGACTTCTTCTTCGCGAAAGTCACCTTGCAAGAAAGTCACATCAGGTAATGCATCCATTGGTAAAATGTCAGATGCAATCAATAAACCTTTGTCGCCGACCAACTTACCGGCGATTTGTGACCAACTCCCGGGAGCTGCACCCAAGTCGACCACGGTCATGCCGGGTTTGATGATCTTGTACTTTTCTTGCATTTCTAAGAGCTTATATGCTGCACGCGCACGATAGCCGTCCTTTTGTGCCTTTTTCACATAAGGATCGTCTAAATGCTCTCTCATCCAATCACGACTACTTTTAGATAACTTTTGGTTGGTAATGCGTGTAGCCATAACTCTCTAAATAAAAAAACGTCTAATTATTAATTGTACGTGAAAAAGACATATTTTGCAGTATACATGTGTATCTAAATCGAGGAGTTTTGCTCGTTATGAAGAGATATTGGAAATGATTATTTCCTGAGAATTTAAAGCGTTTGTTTTTTGCTTTTGCTATACTAAGCCGTTTAAAAATTCAGGTTATCTCTCATGGCGTCTTTATCTATTCAGGAACGTAAGCGTTTACGTCAAATCGGACATGCTTTAAACCCGGTCGTTATGCTGGGTGACAAAGGCCTGACTGAAAATGTCATCGAAGAATTGGCGCGTGCTTTAAACGATCACGAACTAATTAAAGTGAAAATCGTAGCTGAAGATCGCGAAGCGCGTGCAGCACTGATTGCTGAAATTTCAGAAGCGACTGGTGCTGAAGTGGTTCAAACTATTGGTAAAATTGCACTGCTTTACAAGAAAGCTGCGAAACAAAACCAAAAATTGTCTAACCTTGTCCGTTTCGCTCATTTGTCTAACTAAGTACAGGACTTATGGCAAGTTACGAACTTAGCGCATTTGATCGCCGTTTTCAGGCCATCTCTCTGGTTGCCGCCATTGAACAGCAAGGCCCATGCAATTTAAATGTGGGCTTCTGGATCCGTGATCCCAATCAGTACATCTTGTGGCCCGACATGGTGACGGCACATCCCCGTCAGGATTTCCTGTGGGAACAGACCTGCTTTGAAATTTTTATTGGGGTTCAGGGCGAAGATTTTTATCGTGAGATTAATCTTTCCCCTTCTCAGGCCTGGCAGGCTTATCAATTCGAAGAATACCGTTATCCTGAAGATATGCCACCGCAAGCTGCGGATGATATTGAGCTGAATCAGCTCAAACGTACGCATTATGGTCTTAATGTCAGTGTGGATCTGACTGATTTTATGGCAGCACATAAACTGAAATGGGAAAACTTGTTCCTGGGTTTATCTGCTGTTTTAAAAACCTCACAAGGTGATCAATACTATGCCATGCAGCATAGTAGTCCTCAGGCAGATTTTCATAATAAACGTGACTGGTTGCATGTATTTTAAATAGATTGACGCTGTGCATCAGCTATTTAAAGTGTAACAGGCGAATAAAACGTGAGACTTAAAGTCTCACGTTTTTGTTTATTGCTCAACAATGATCGATCCTCTGTATAATTATTTTAGATTTTTTATTGTTTTCAACGTTCATATTTTAATGATGTAGATGATGCTGCTCCTGAATAGATTTCACAGCAGCATAAAGAATAAAAGCAAAAGTAATGATCATCAGAAGAATGGTCCCAAACACCAGCCCCAGCACTCCCAAACATAATACGATTACACCTAGATAAAGTATGCGCCCCAATCCGCTTTCCAGATTCAGTAGCATGATCAATATCAGTAAAATAAGTACACCTACAAAATGCTGTTGCATCGTGACCCCCTTTAATTGTTATTGTGAGTCCGTTTTGCTGCATAAAGACAAAGGAGAACATTTGATTGTTCTCCTTTTTAAATAGCGGCCTTTCAGCGCAGCCTAACTTTTCAGCTCAGGACTTTTGTCCGAGCTCCCTGTTTTCACCACGGGTTTGACTTTTTTCAGTACTTCAATGGTACTGTCCTTAGAACGTTTAAAAGTATCGGTCAGATGTTCCTTATGCTTGGTCGAAATCTGACTGACATCCTCTTTCAACTCTTTACCCAGATTAGATAAGTCTTCGAAGACAGCGTTGAATTCTGTCTTGATAAAGCTTTTCAGTTCAGTTAATTCTTTCTGCGAACCGAAAATCTGCTCCTTCAAAGTATCAATACGCTGTAACACCTCCTGCTTAAATTGACGCAATTGTTCCTGCACAGTGTCGCTTAACTGCTTGGCTTCAACTTCAAGCTTTTCCTTACTTTCCTCGATGGTTCCAATTGCCTGATCTTTAGCCTCGACTGCTACTTTTTCAAGCTTCTCGGCAGTTTCAGTTACCACGCTCGGAGTGATTTTTTTAGATGTAGTAGATTCAGGTGCTGTAGCCATTTGTCTTGTTCCTATTGTTATATCGACTAAGCTATATTAGTAGATTTGATAAAAATTAAGATTTGATTTGTCTGACAATTATTAATTGCTTACATTTTTTCACATTGCTTACAAAACAGACTTCCATGCAAAAAGCAAGCCATTTATCTCATACTTTCGCTGCAAAGCCGTTGGACTTTAGGGGTCATTCTGCGTATAATGCCGTGTTAAGTTCAAGCGAGCAGACATAGGAGGGTAGGTTTAAAAAATAGCCTTCCTTTTTTTTCGTCTTCTCGCTTTTTTACAGCCTAAATTTCAGGAGCTTTGGTTTGAGCACCCCAGCAATTTTAGCCCTTGCCGACGGAACTATCTTTAAAGGTACTTCGATTGGCGCATCGGGTAGTACGACTGGTGAAGTCGTTTTCAACACTGCCATGACTGGCTATCAAGAAATTTTGACTGACCCGAGTTATGCACAGCAACTTGTGACACTGACTTACCCACATATCGGTAACACAGGCTGTAATGAAGAAGACGCTGAATCAGGTCGTATTCATAAGGTTTGGGCGAACGGATTGATCATTCGTGACCTGCCTTTACTGCACAGTAACTTCCGTTCAACCCAATCATTAGCTGAATATTTGGTACAACACAATGTTGTGGCAATTGCGGATATCGACACGCGTAAACTGACACGTATCTTACGTGACAAAGGTGCGCAAAATGGCTGTATCCTTGCTGGCGAAAATATCACTGAAGCTGAAGCGCTTGAAAAAGCACGTGCATTTAGTGGTTTAAACGGTTTAGACCTGGCAAAAGAATGTTGCGACCCTGAAGGTTTTGAATGGACTGAAGGCTCTTGGACATTAGGCAAAGGTTTCTCTCAACCAGAAGCTAAATTCCATGTTGTTGCATACGATTACGGTGTCAAAACCAACATCTTACGTATGCTCGCAGACCGCGGTTGTAAACTGACTGTTGTGCCGGCGCAAACTCCTGCTGCTGATGTACTTGCACTGAATCCAGATGGCGTGTTCCTTTCGAACGGCCCTGGCGATCCGGCTGCATGTGACTACGCAATTGAAGCTGTAAAAACAATTATAGAAACTACTGAAATTCCAGTATTTGGTATCTGTCTGGGTCACCAGATTCTTGCGCTTGCAAGTGGTGCTAAAACCTTAAAAATGCCTCACGGCCACCACGGTGCTAACCATCCTGTACAAAATCTAGATAATGGTACAGTGATGATTACTTCTCAAAACCATGGCTTCGCAGTCGATGAAAGCAATCTGCCTGATGTGTTGCGTGTAACGCATCGCTCACTGTTTGATGGCACCAACCAAGGTATTCATCGTACAGACAAACCTGCGTTCAGCTTCCAGGGTCACCCTGAAGCCAGCCCGGGTCCACATGACTGCGCACCATTGTTCGATCATTTCATCGAACTTATCGAAGCATCTAAGAAGTAATTAAGGAAGCATCATGGCTAAACGTACTGACATTAAAAGCATCTTGATTATTGGTGCTGGTCCGATTGTCATCGGTCAAGCATGTGAGTTTGACTACTCAGGTGCTCAAGCATGTAAAGCCCTTCGTGAAGAAGGTTACCGCGTTATTTTGGTCAACTCGAACCCAGCGACCATCATGACCGACCCAACCATGGCGGATGCAACTTACATTGAGCCAATTACTTGGCAAACTGTTGCAGCGATCATTGAGAAAGAACGTCCAGATGCTGTTCTTCCAACCATGGGTGGTCAAACGGCATTGAACTGTGCCCTTGCCCTCGATGAGCACGGCATTTTAGAGAAATTCAATGTTGAATTGATCGGTGCAACCAAAGAAGCGATTGAAAAAGCTGAAGACCGTAAACTGTTCGACCAGGCAATGCGTAAAATTGGTCTTGAATGTCCAAAAGCTGACGTTGCTGAGTCAATGGAACATGCTTTAGAAATTCAAGCACGTTTCGGCTTCCCAGTAATTATCCGTCCATCATTCACCATGGGTGGTTCTGGTGGCGGTATCGCATACAACAAAGAAGAATTTATCGAGATTTGTGAACGTGGTTTCGATCTTTCTCCGACTAAACAATTATTGATTGATGAATCTTTAATTGGCTGGAAAGAATACGAGATGGAAGTTGTTCGTGACAAAAACGACAACTGTATCATTGTATGTACCATTGAAAACTTTGATCCAATGGGCGTACACACTGGTGACTCAATCACTGTTGCCCCTGCTCAAACGCTTACAGATAAAGAATTCCAGTTACTACGTAACGCTTCTCTAGCAGTTCTTCGTGAAATTGGTGTTGAAACAGGTGGTTCTAACGTACAGTTCGGTATTTGTCCAAATACTGGTCGTATGGTCGTGATCGAGATGAACCCACGTGTATCACGTTCATCTGCACTTGCTTCTAAAGCAACTGGTTTCCCGATTGCAAAAATCGCAGCGAAACTGGCTGTAGGTTATACCCTTGATGAGTTGAAAAACGACATTACTGGCGGTACAACGCCTGCATCGTTCGAACCTGCAATCGACTACGTTGTAACCAAGATTCCTCGTTTCAACTTCGAAAAATTCCCACAAGCTGATGCGACACTGACGACTCAGATGAAATCTGTCGGTGAAGTGATGGCGATTGGCCGTAACTTCCAGGAATCTGTACAAAAAGCCCTTCGTGGTCTTGAAGTGGGCGCTTCTGGTTTTGACGAAAAGGTTGAAGTGGGTGCTGAAGGCGCGCGCGACAAGATCTTGCAAGAACTTAAAGTGCCAGGTCCAGAGCGTATCTGGTATGTGGGCGATGCATTCCGTCACGGCTTTACTTTAGACGAAGTATTCGCTGCAACGAACATTGACCGCTGGTTCTTGATTCAAATCGAAGACATCATTAAAACTGAAAACCAAATTAAAACTTTAGGTTTTGGTGATTTGAACGCGGACAACATCCGTTCGTTCAAACGTAAAGGTTTATCAGATCTTCGCATTGCGGACTTGATGGGCATTTCACAAAAACAATTCCGTAAACACCGTTGGAACCTGGGCGTAACGCCAGTTTACAAACGTGTCGATACATGTGCTGCAGAATTCGAATCTGATACAGCCTACATGTACTCAACTTACGATGAAGAGTGTGAAGCCAATCCGTCTGCGAAAGACAAGATCATGGTGATCGGTGGCGGTCCTAACCGTATTGGTCAAGGTATCGAATTCGATTACTGCTGTGTACACGCTGCTCTTGCAATGCGTGAAGACGGCTATGAAACCATCATGGTGAACTGTAACCCTGAAACAGTTTCTACTGACTATGATACATCTGATCGTTTGTACTTCGAACCAATCACTTTAGAAGACGTTTTAGAAATCGTACGTATCGAGAAGCCTAAAGGCATTATCGTTCAGTACGGTGGTCAAACACCTTTGAAATTGGCTCGTGCTCTAGAAGAAGCCGGTGCGCCAATCATTGGTACATCACCTGACGCGATTGACCGTGCAGAAGACCGTGAACGTTTCCAGCAAATGATTCAACGTCTGCAACTTCGTCAACCAAACAACAGCATTGTAAAATCTGCTGAAGAAGGTATGGCTGAAGCGTCTAAAGTAGGCTATCCATTAGTGGTACGTCCTTCTTACGTGCTTGGTGGTCGTGCGATGGAAATCGTGTACAACGATGAAGAACTCAAACGCTACTTACGTGATGCGGTTCAAGCATCAAACGAAGCACCTGTTCTGCTTGACCGTTTCTTAGATGATGCGATCGAAGTTGACGTAGACTGCGTATCTGATGGTAAAGACGTTGTAATCGGCGGCATCATGCAGCACATCGAACAAGCGGGTATTCATTCAGGTGACTCGGCATGTTCAATTCCTCCTTACTCTCTATCTAAAGAGATTCAGGACGAAATGCGTCGTCAAACTGTGGCGATGGCAAAAGAGCTTGGCGTAATCGGTTTGATGAACGTTCAGTTTGCTGTCAAAGGTGAAGATGTTTACATCTTGGAAGTGAACCCACGTGCGTCTCGTACTGTGCCATTCGTTTCTAAGTGTATCGGCGAATCTTTAGCGAAAGTTGCTGCACGTTGCATGGCTGGTCAATCTCTTGAGTCGCAAGGCTTCACAACTGAGATTATTCCTGAGCACTTCTCTGTCAAAGAAGCAGTGTTCCCGTTCAACAAATTCCCTGGTGTTGACCCGATCCTTGGCCCTGAGATGAAATCGACTGGCGAAGTGATGGGCGTTGGTAAAACATTTGGTGAAGCGTTCTATAAAGCTGTTTTAGGTGCAAATGAGCGTTTACCAGGTCTTCCAACTGAAGGCGAAGTGAAACACGCATTTATCTCTGTACGTGATTCTGATAAACCACGTGCGGCGGGTATTGCAAAACAATTGATTGACCTAGGCTTCAAGATTCTTGCAACTGATGGTACATTTAAAGTGATTAGCGATGCTGGTCTTGAATGTGAACGTGTCAATAAAGTAACTGAAGGTCGTCCTAACATTGTAGACCGTATCAAAAACGGCGAAATCCACCTTGTGATTAACACGACTGAAGGCAAAAAGGCACAAGAAGACTCATTCTCGATCCGTCGTTCAGCACTTCAAGGTAAAGTGTATAACACAACTACATTGAATGGTGCAGATGCAGTATGCCAAGCTTTAGCAATTAAATTGCCGATGGATGTATATCGTTTGCAAGACCTAACTAAAGGTTAATTCGCTTCCAAGAAGTCCCGCTACCTTCTTGGTGGCGGGCTTTTTTTTATTTATAGATTTTATATCTTTCAACTGACTTTTGAGGGACAACATGCAACGTTATCCTATGACACCTGAAGGCAAAATTGCCTTAGAGAAAGAATTACACCAACTGAAAACAGTGGATCGTCCACGTATTACAGCTTCAATTGCAGAAGCTCGTGAACACGGTGACTTAAAAGAAAATGCAGAATACCATGCAGCACGTGAACAGCAAGGCTTCTGTGAAGGCCGTATTCAGGACATCGAAGGCAAACTGGGTGCAGCTCAGGTGATCGATGTCAAAGAACTTGAACAGAATGGTCGTGTAGTTTTTGGTGTAACGGTCACGATTGAAAATCTGGATACTGAAGAGCAGAAAACCTATAAAATTGTAGGCGATGACGAAGCAGACTTTAAGATTAACAAGATCTCTGTAAACTCGCCGATCGCACGTGGTCTTTTAGGTAAAAACGAAGGCGACGATGTGAAAATCAATACACCAAACGGTGAAGTTGAATACGAAATTGTGAAAGTTGAATATATCTAAATTTTAGATATTTAAGCTTGCATGAACCCCTCGATTGAGGGGTTTTTTACCTTTATTCGCCTCTTACAAATGGATTAGCTCTGTGCTTCTTTTAAAAACCCCGATGCAAATAAATTAAATGCATGTAAGGCCTCAGGGAGTACTTGCTCAGGATGTTCGCTAGAAGCCACCCAGAGTGCTGCATTCATTGCTGCACCATTTAAAAATATCGCAGCAGCTTCTGGATCAACTGTTTTAATTCGGTCTACTGCCAATAATTGTTCAACACATTCACGCGTGGACTGCAAACATCTGTTTTGACTTGGCCAATGTGCAGGATCGCCCAGCACAGCCGGCCCGTCACGCAGCACAATGCGCTGGAATTCCGGATTTAAGGCATTTTGAATATAGGTCCGCCCTTCTAGCATCAATCCTTCCCACAGATCAGCAGGCTGCTCCAGATGCTGCTGGGCAGATGAAGCCATTTCCGAATCGATCTGGTCGACCACTGAAGCAAACAAGCCTTTTTTATCACCAAAATGGTGATACAACGCTCCACGAGTCAGCCCCGCTTCTGCCGTGAGTTTATCCATTGAAGTGTCTGCATAGCCATATTCAGCAAATGTACGGCGCGCTACTTTTATCAGTTTCTTACGGGTTTCCGCCATTTTTTGTTCACGAACAGACATGAATTACTTTACCTCATCATCATAAAAATTTTAATTGACATACGCTCCGTATGTCAATTATGTTTACATACGATGCGTATGTGAAAGTTAAGTTGCTTTCACTCACTTATAAATTAGATATTGAATGAGAATAGACATGACTAGAACTGCGATATTTCCCCAAGACCGCCATGCCCTCTATGAACAGCATGGTTATTCTGCTGCGATCAAATCGGAAGACTTACTTTTTGTTTCTGGTCAGGTCGGTAGCCGTGAAGATGGTTCTCCTGAACCAGATTTCGAGAAACAGGTAGAACAGGCTTTTAAAAACTTAGCTGCAACTTTGGCAGCGGCTGGTTGTACTTTCGATGATATTGTTGATGTCAACACCTTTCACACTGATCCAGAACAGCAGTTCGAAAGCATCATGAAAGTTAAAAATCAGGTGTTTACGCAAAAGCCTTATCCTAATTGGACAGCTGTAGGTGTCACGTGGTTAGCAGGTTTTGATTTTGAAATTAAGGTGATTGCTCGTATTCCTCCAGCATCGACCACAGCTTAATCATTGTTTTATGCGTGCGCGAATGTCTTTTAGATATTATTCAGCAAGTTTAAACCCCGATTAGGTATAATTTCTTATTCACTATTTTTTGTATCTCCCTTATGTCTGAAAAGTTAATTAATTCTCCTGTAAAGCATTGGTGTGAGTTCGAGTTTATTTCGAAAACGGTGAAAAATCCGAATATTCACATTAAAGGGAATTACTCATACTACTCAGCTTATTGGGATCAGGGTTTTGAGCGTTGTGTGGTGCGTTATTTACATGATAAGCCTGCAACGCCTGAGAAGCCGATTGACCAGCTCTATATCGGCAATTTCGTCTGTTTCGGCGCTGAATGCGTAATCATGATGGGTGGCAATCAATTACATCGTACCGACTGGATTTCAGCTTTTCCATTCGATACACGCAGTTTTGTGCCTACGGGTGATACCATGATTGGTGATGGTTGTTGGATTGGTTCTCGTGCCATGATTATGCAAGGGGTGACACTAGGTGAAGGTGCTGTGGTTGCCACAGGTGCTGTCGTAACCAAAGATGTACCACCGTATGCGGTTGTCGGTGGTGTTCCTGCAAAAATTATTAAATACCGCTTTCCACAGGAAGATATTAAAAAATTGCTTTCCCTCAAAATGTACGACATTGATGAAAAGCAGTTTCTAAAAATGCGTGAGCAGTTGCAGACGGATGATATTAGTTATCTAGTAGAATTTTTAAGCAATTAAAACTATCATTAAATCATTAAAATTTCAAAAGATTAAGCATGCAAAGTATTCTGAGTTTTGTAAGTGAAAATCCTATTTTCTTTACCGTATTATTCACTCTTACGAATATCTTATGGTTGATCTTCTCTTTTTACCAAAAACATAAAAATGATAAAGCTCTAATTGACTACAAAGCTGAAAAAGATAAAGAATTAGAAGGCTTAAAACATAATTTCGGATTAGAACTTGAAAGGAAAAAGAAAAATTTCGGTATAAAACAAGAAGTTTATGGGGAGTTTTTTAACAATTTAGATAAATTTCAATCAAAAGCTCAAATTGATTCACAAAAATCAATAAACCTTTATATGCATAACTTTTTGATTGACTTTGTTACAGCTTCAGAAATAAATGATACAGATGCAATGGCTAAAGCAACTGGCGAATATCATCAAAATCTTCAAAGCTTTTTTGCAAATTTGTTTGATGAACTTAATACCCTACAAAATGAATGTAATCGTTTGAAATTTTTTGCCCCTGAAGAGATTCGGATAAAATTAAAAGAAATAACCATAAGTTATGAACAAATTTTCAAAATGACTAATCAGTATGTCAGCAATATTTCTAACTTATTTTTTGACGAATCAACACAAAATGAAATAACTAAAAAATTTACAGCCGATATTCAACCTATTTCAGATAAATTAAAAACAGATATGGATAATATTGAAAATCTACTAAGATCAGATTTATTTTCATAATTTTTAGAAAACATAAAAAAACCCACTCAATCGGAGTGGGTTTTTTCAGAATATGGTGGCTATGACGAGACTTGAACTTGTGACCCCCGCATTATGAGTGCGGTGCTCTAACCAACTGAGCTACATAGCCTTAAACTGTGCGCGCATTATGGGATTTTCTGTAAATCACGTCAACCCCATATTGTGCTGTTTGATCAAAATTTGTTGAAGTGAGCCGATAAGCCGGGTTCTGTCGTGAACGATCATTCCTCTAGGCGCACAATCACTCATGCGCTCAAGCGACCTACCCGAATCCAGCATGGGCCATGCCTAATGGATTCCTATTTGGTCTTGCTTCCGGTGGGGTTTACCTCGCCATGAACTGTTACCAGCCATGCGGTGCGCTCTTACCGCACCCTTTCACCCTTACCTCCGATTCCGATTGCTCGAAAACATAATGAAGGCGGTCTTCTCTCTGCTGCACTTGCCGTCGGTTTGCACCGCCCAGGCGTTACCTGGCACCTTGCCCTATGAAGCCCGGACTTTCCTCCCCTGCTTCAATCACGGAGATCTCCACAGCAGCGATCGTCTGGCTCACTTCGAGCGGCATAGTATCAAATATCGAGACTAATTGCTTGATGTTTTTTGAGCAGTCAGTTTTTCATACTTGGCTTGCAGCTGTTCCTGCGTTTCGACATGATTCGGATCCAGTGGAATACAATTCACCGGACAGAATAACTGGCACTGCGGTTGATCATGATGTCCGACGCACTCTGTACATAAATCTGGATGAATCTCATAAATGAGTTCCCCCATATAGATGGCCTCATTCGGGCATACAGGTTCACAGACATCACAGTTAATACATTCATCGGTGATATATAAAGACACGCTACCAACCTTGTTGAAGTTTACGCTCGAAGGCAGCAACCACGTTTGGTGGTACAAACTTGGTCACATCACCTCTTAATCGAGCAATTTCACGCACCAAAGTGGATGAAATAAAAGAATATTGCTCTGAAGGGGTTAAAAATACCGCTTCAAAGTGGGAGTCCAACTGACGGTTCATATTCGCCAACTGAAATTCATACTCAAAATCAGACACTGCACGCAAACCACGCAATACAGCAGTCGCCTTTTGCTCACGGAAAAAATTGACGAGCAAACCGTCAAAACCTACAAATTCAACATTGTCCAAATGACTCAATGACTCTTTCGCCAATGCGACACGCTCTTCCAGACTGAATACCGGATTCTTATGATGACCAATGGCAATCGCCACTACGACTTCATCAAACATTCGCGCTGCGCGTGTTACCAAATCAATATGTCCATTGGTAATTGGATCAAAAGTCCCCGGATAAATCACACGAGTTTTAGACATCCATTTGTACTCTGTTTGTTATGTAGAATCTTATTTTAGCAAAAACTTGTTTTTTTGGTGAATAATCCTCATTAATTTAAAAAACTTCACCTTATTTCTAGTTGCGGTACAATAGCAGCACGTTTGGAAGTATCAGATTATGGCGAAAGCATCTATTGTAGTAAAAAAAAATAATGGCGGTACCATTGCACTGAATAAACGTGCCCGCCACGATTATTTTATTGAAGAGAAATTTGAAGCGGGGCTTTCATTAAAAGGCTGGGAAGTCAAATCAATGCGTGCTGGTCGCATGACCATCGTAGAAAGTTATATTACCTTTAAAAATGGTGAAGCGTTCTTGTTTGGTGCACAGGTTCAGCCCTTGTTAAGTGCTTCGACCCATGTGGTGCCTGAAGCAACCCGTACCCGCAAACTGTTGCTGAATCGCCGTGAAATTGAAAAGTTGATGGGTGCGATTAACCAGAAAGGTTATTCCTGCGTTCCACTGGCCTGCTACTGGAAAGGTCCACATGCCAAGCTGGAAATTGCCTTGGTGAAAGGTAAGCAACTCCATGACAAACGTGCCACCGAAAAAGACCGTGACTGGCAACGTGATAAAGCGCGAATTTTCCATAAATAATGGATTAAAAGTTGAATATAAAAAAACCTCCGCATTTGGAGGTTTTTTTATGGTTTTAAGTATGGCTATTTAAACGCGCTAGAGTCAAAGCAATATATTCACCAAACCAGAACGCAGTTTTTAAATCGCCTTCAGGTGGGGTCACTTCTACCGGTGCGTTATCTGACTGGGTCATTAAACCCAAAAAGCTCGACATCCGGTTCAGATCCGTGACGGCACGTCCTGTCGGCATTAATGGCAATCCACTCCACAACATCCCGTGCTGCATGGCAAACAGGTTGATTTGCTGCAGGACCGCCAGCTTGTCACCACTAAGTCCGCCACCATTGGTAAAAGCCGCTGCCAGTTTTCCCTGCCAGCTACGTGCCAGCCAGCGCTTAGAGGATTGCTCCATAAACAGCTTCATGGCAGAGGTCAGGCTACCCATATAGGTCGGACAACCAAAGATAATTGCATCGGCGGCGTCTAGTACATCCCAGTCTATATGTTCGACATTCATCATATGCACCTGAACACCGGTTTCCCGTGCACCATCGGCAATAAAATTTGCCACTTTAGCCGTGTGTCCATAAGGACTGTGATAAACAATCGCAACAGATTTGGAAGATAGGGACATAACGCTCAAAAGCCAAAAAATTCAGTTAAGTTTAACATTTTCATGCCATAAACACGAATGTCGCCATACGCCCTGTTTTTGGTTCACGGCGATAAGAGAAATATTCCTCTGGCTGGCGATAAGAACACTGATTCCCACCCAATACGGTATTTATGCCGTGTTGTTGCAAGATATAACGTGCAATGGCATACAGGTCGGCATAATATTTACCTGCCTGTTCACCCGCCTGAAATGCACTGTCCAGTTCAGGATATTTACTACAAAAAGCAGCTTTTACTTCAGCGCCAATTTCAAAACATGGCTGACTAATGGCCGCCCCGAGCCAGGCCCAGGTCGGCGGAGTTTGCATGGCTACAAGGGTATTTTCAATAATCCCACCGGCCAGACCACGCCAGCCGGCATGCAAATTGGCAACTTCCGTACCTTTCGCATTCCCCATTACCACAGGTAAACAGTCTGCAGTCATCATCATCAAGGCATGCGCCTTGCGCTGCGTCACCAGACCATCTCCGACCAGTGCGGTAAATGGCATCTGCTCATTAATGCTATGACAAATGGTGCTATGCGTCTGGGTCATCCAGGTAATCTTATCTACGCCAAAGGCAGCGAAATCCTGCAATAAAGCCATACGATGCTGTTGTACCCGTAGCGCATTATCCTGCACATGCAAGGCCAAGTTAAAACCTGCAAGCTCAGGCTGTGCGGATGGCTGTACTTTCGCATGGTGAACGCGAGTCTGGCCGACATACACACCTTGTGGAAGTCCTGGTACAAATTGCATCTCGATTCCTTGCTTTGACGCGAGCTAAATAAAAAGATTAATAGGCTTTGTTTTCGGTACGCAGCACTTCAACCAGATTGGCAAAGTCTTCCGGCCACGGTGCTTCAAAGGTCATTTCTTCTTTGGTACGCGGATGGGTCAGACCGAGTTGTACAGCATGCAAAGCCTGACGCTTGAAGCCACGCAAAGTATCATCTAATAATTGCGATGCACCTGCAGGCATACGGACACGTGGCATATACACCTGATCGCCCACCAAGCCAAAGCCGATATAGCTAAAATGCACACGGATCTGATGGGTACGTCCAGTTTCCAGACGGGCTTGAACACGGGTAAAATGCTGGAAACGCTCTTTGACATTGTAATGCGTCACCGCGTCTTTACCACCTGGAAGTACGGTCATTTTCACACGATCCACCGGATGGCGTTTGATTGGTTCATCAATGGTACCGCCAGCAATAATATTGCCGTAAACCACCAGGTCATACAGGCGATATACTGATTTTTTCTCAAGCTGTTTGCTTAAGGCAAACTGTGCTTCCAGATTTTTGGCAACCACCAACAGACCACTGGTGTCTTTATCGATACGATGTACCAGACCTGCACGCGCCAGTTCAGCTGATTTCGGATAGTGATGCAATAAAGCATTCACCAAGGTGCCAGAACTATTGCCAGCGCCCGGATGCACTACCATGCCTACAGGTTTATTGATGACAATAATGTCATCATCTTCATAGATGATATCCAGTGGAATATCTTCCGGCAGACTGCGCGTTTGCGCTTCAAGCTCAACATTTAAAGTCAGGGTTTCAAAACCATCACTTTTAAATTTCGGCTTAACCGGTTGACCATTCACCAATAAATTGCCATCTTTAATCCATTGCTTTAATTTTTCTCGAGAAAAATCGCTCCAGACCATTGCGGCAATCTGGTCGATCCGTTGCCCGATATAAGTTTCATCCAGTTGAAATTGCAACGATAAACGTGTTGCAGTTGCTTCTGAAGTATGGTTATCTGCATCCTCAGAATCTTCAAGTAAATTGAAATCAGTATCAGGGATATTAGAATTGGAAGATTGTGCTTGACTCATTTGCTCATTCAGACAAAAGTGGTTTAATAGTGCAATTGTAGCTCATTGCCCGTATTAACAGAGGAATTTTTATGTCGCTACCACATTATAAAATGACAATGCTTGCTGTGACATTAGGCATTGCATCGGCAATGGTAGGCTGTAGCAGTAATCCAAAAAAAGAAGTCGTGGATAAAGGTCCGGAATCTAGCGAACAGGTTTATATTCAAAAAGCACAGAAAGCGCTAGATCGTAATCAATATACCGATGCAGCAAAACAGTTGGAAGCGCTGGAAACTTATTTCCCGACCAGTCAGTATGCCCCGCAAGCGCAACTGGAACTGTTGTATGTGAAATTCCAGCAAAAAGATTATGAAGGTGCGGTCGCACTGGCAGAGCGTTTTATCCGTCTGAACCCGCAACATCCAAATGTCGACTATGCCTACTATGTACGCGGTGTCTCAAATATGGAACAGAACTATAACGGCCTGCTGCGTTATACCTCGCTGAAACAGTCGCATCGTGATGTCAGCTACCTGAAAGTGGCTTACCAGAATTTTGTTGATTTCATTCGCCGCTATCCATCTAGCACTTATGCAGTGGATGCAGCACAGCGTATGCAGTTTATCGGTCAGGAACTGGCTGAGCATGAAATGAACGCAGCACGTTTCAACATCAAGCGTAAGGCTTATCTGGCAGCAGTTGAACGTGGCTTGTGGGTGATTGAACATTATCCTCAAACTCCGCAGATTCCAGAAGCACTGGCAACGGTTGCTTATGGCTATGCTCAGCTAGGTGATAAAGCGACTTCTCAGCAATATGTGGATGTATTAAAGCTGAATTATCCGAATCTGGTGAAATCAGATGGGACGGTGAATCTGCGTGCAGCGCGTAGTGAAGGCAGCTTCTTTAACCGCGCGACACTGGGTATTTTTGGTAAAGAAGCCAAGACTGTAACCGACACCGATGCACAGTCTGATGCGCCAGAAAATGAAAAGCGCAGCATCACCAATCGCATTTCATTTGGTTTGCTGGATCGTCCTAAAACGGCTGAATAAAGCTAAAGAAGGCCGGCAGCATCAGCAAATAAGACAGCGCTTTACAGGTGCATTTTCCTCAAGGGCAAGGTATCATACCTGCCCTTTTGCGTTGTCTTGCCCAGGCTTGAACAAAACGTGCAAAAGGTATACAAAGGAACTTGAAATATTCAATGTTCAGCCAGACTATTTTCATTTTTTCAGTGATTTAGACCTTAAATACCAGCGCGAGAAGCTCAACAGACCATGGCCATTCCTCAACATACGATTGATCAGATTCTCGATCGCACCGATATTGTCGATGTGATTGGTCAATTCGTAAAACTGAAAAAAACGGGCCGTACCTATTCAGGCTGCTGCCCTTTTCATCAGGAAAAATCACCGTCTTTCCACGTCTATCGTGATAAACAGTATTTTCACTGTTTTGGCTGTCAGGCCAACGGTAATGCCATCCGTTTTTTAATGGACATTGGCAGCCGTAATTTTGTCGAAGTGATGAAAGATCTGTCCAGTCAGACCGGCATCGAACTGCCTAAAGACAATACCGATTCCAATAAATTAAAATATAAACGTGAAGCAGCCAAACCTAAAATTGCGCCTGCTCAAGCGGCACCACAAGCTCAGCCGCAACAAAATAACGCCCCAACAGAAAATAATAGTGCTGCCTCTACGGCGAGTTTCGATCCATTTGCAGAGTTTCAGGCAGTCGAACAGGATTTTTATGGTGACCCTTTTGCTTCTTTTGAACACCTGCCCATGGCAGAAGTTCAGCAAGACGGTAATCTCTATGATCTGCTGGAAAATATCGCGCAGTTCTATGAGCGCCAGTTACCCAACAGCCCGAGTGCTCAGCAATACTTTAAACAGCGTGGTCTGACTACAGAAACCATTGCCTATTGGCGCTTAGGCTATGCGCCCGAAGACTGGCAACATCTGGAAAAAGCCTTTCCTCAGGATATTGAAGGCTTAAAACTTTTAGGTCTGATTCGTACCAGCGACAGTGGCCGTGATTTTGATCTGCTGCGTGAACGGGTGATTTTCCCGATCCGTGATACCAAGGGGCGTGTGGTCGGCTTTGGTGGTCGCGCACTCAATGACGAGATTAAACCTAAATATATCAACTCGCCAGATTCTGAGGTCTTCCATAAAAACCAGTTGCTGTATGGTCTGTATGAAGGGCGCAAGCAGAAAGCCCAAGAATGGCTGATGGTCGAAGGCTATATGGATGTAATTGCGCTCCAGCAATATGGCATTCATGGCGCAGTGGCGACTTTAGGCACAGCGAGTAATACCGACCACCTGAATATTCTGTTCAAGCAGAGTAACCGGCTGACTATTGCCTTTGATGGGGACGCTGCCGGTCAAAAAGCAGCGCGCCGTACCTTGGACATTGCCCTACCCCTGCTGAATGATGGCCGCGAGCTGAAGTTTTTTGTCTTGCCCGCTGACCATGACCCCGATTCATTGATCCGTCGTGAAGGCATAGAGAATTTCAGACGCTTGCTGGAACAGGCGCCATTGATGTCGGACTTCGTGTTTGCCCATCTGACCCAAAATCAGGACATCACCACACCTGAAGGCAAAAGTCAGGTCATGGGTGAACTGAAAAACCTGACCGAATTATTGCCTAAACACGGCTCCTTCCGTTACTTGCTCCAACAATTTTTCCGGGAAAAACTGGGCTTTAACCGTAAATGGCAACCTAAGGTTAATACAGATGCATCCTTAAGCTTTAGCACCAAAATTGATGCTGAAGAATATGTGATTGCGATCTTGATGAATCATCCTTATCTGTATATTCACTTTGAGCCGCTGCGCGCGCTAGTAGCGGAAGATCAGTTGCTGTTTAAGATTTTGAATATTCTGAATGTGATTTTTGATGACTTACCGGATGATCCTGAACTGTCGATCTATTATGTGCTCGGTGCCTGCGCAGCCCATCATCATGAACTGCAGCATATTCTGCAGCATGCCAATGTCAGCGATTACACCTCATCGCCGGAACAGGCCGATAAGCTCGCGGCTGATTTTTCAACCAAGCTGCAATATCAGTGTTTAAAAAACAAGATTAAATCCAAGAAATTTAACAGTATTGCAGAAATGAAAAACCTGAAAATGCAGATTTATGAGATTGACCGCAAACGCTCAATGACCCTGTTAGAAGATTAATTTTTCAAATTATTGATTCTTTTGAATCCAATGAAGTCACTGCTAGCTCACATTATTATTTATAATTTTCTCAAATAATCAGGCTGGGTTTTATGTTGAAGTACAAATCAGCAAAGAACCAAGCTTCTCATCATGCTGATTAAAACGAATGCCTGGATTTACGACGCTTCGCGACTACATTGCCCAGTTCTTCCTGTAACAGCTCAAAATAGGTAGGATCTTCCGCTTTGGCCACCTCACGCAGCACAATAGAAGTTGGATGCAACAGTTTTTGGGTTAAACGATGTGAAAACTCGGCCAGTACCGTTTCCGCCTTTTCGCCCTTGGCAATACGCTGCATTGCCAGTGACAATTCTTCCTGACGTAATGTTTCCCCGTGGTCACGATAGGCATGAATGGTCGCCCCGGCCTGTTTGACCTTTTGCTGGGTCATCAGTTCTGTAGCCAGCTGATTGACCATGATCTCAGCCTCAACAGCCGCTTGACGGCGCTGTGCCAGATTTTCCTCAATCACGCTTTGCAGGTCATCGACCCCATACAGATAAACCCCGTCCAGGCTTTCTACTTTGGCATCAATATCGCGTGGCACTGCCAGATCGACCAGCAGCATCTGCTGGTAACGGCGTTTCTTTAATGCTGCCTTGATATCAGGATAGTGAATCACCTGATGCAAACTGCCGGTACAACTGGAAATGACATCGGCACGATGCAGATTTTCTGCAAGCTGATCAAAATCTATAATTTCGACTTCAACTCGATGTGCAATTTCCTGTGCCAGAATATCCGCACGCTCGCGGGTACGGTTACAGATGATGATCTTGCCCACACCCATTTCTGCAAGATGCTTAGCCACCAGACTGTTCATCTCTCCAGCTGCCACCACCATAATGGTCAGCTTGTCCGGGTGACTAAACACTTGCAAGGCCAGTTGTGCTACCGCATAGCCCATCGAGACCGCATGACTACCGACAGCCGTTTCCGAACGCACACGTTTAGCGGCATAAAAAGCATATTCAAAAATGCGGTTCAGGTTTTGCGAAACGGTATGAGAGTCTTTGGCCAGAGAAAGTGCGGTTTTGACCTGCCCCAGAATTTGTGGTTCACCTAGCATCAGTGAATCCAGACCACTGGCAACACGCATCAGATGCGTCACCGCTTGAGCATTTTCATAACGATAGACATGATGTTGCAGTTGTTTGACATCCACCCCATTTTTCTGGGCGAGCCAGTTCAGCACCATGTCAGCATTGTCAGACATGGCGTAAACTTCGGTCCGGTTACATGTAGACACCACCACCATGTCGTTCAGTTGAGGGTGTTGGCTTTGCTCGGCAAGAATGGCACTTAACTTTTCAGGGTTAAACGCCACTTGTTCGCGCAGTTCTACAGAGGCAGTTTGATGGTTGACACCCAATGCAAAGAAAGACATATCAGGTCATCATTTCACTAAATTTATGCTATTGTGCAACATCGGTGTCATAAAAAGCATTACTTGGATCAATAAAAAATTGCGTCAAACAATTAGCCGTATCAACGGCCCTACAATTAAGCAATATTCTACCACATTCCTACTGGTGGGTAGCATGGCTTCGACTGCGCATCTTTATGCAGCGGAAGCAGTTTACCATGCAAATCAAAATTATGATGCGATAAAACAAAGTATGATGGCTGAGTTTGCCATCGCTGCACATGACATTCCGACTGCTTTGCACAACTATACGGTGCTGGCGATCAAGAGCAATTCCACTTCAGTCAAGCAGCGTGCACTGAATGTCGCGCTGGAACATGATGACCTACAGGCAGCACTAGATATCTCCACGCACTGGGTGGTACAAGAGCCACAAGACGTCCCTGCTTTATTTTATTTATCACATATTGCCCTTAAAGCGCATGAATATGAGCTGGCTGCTGAGACCTTAGAAAAAATCCTGCAAATTGATGACAGTGCCGATCTGGAAGAAATTCTCGCCGGAATTTCACCGGAAGGCACAGAGGATCGTACTTATCTGATTCAGGCCTTAAGCACCACTAAAGCCAAGGACAATCCATCTATTCTGGTGCTGGTAGCCGGTCTGGAAGCACAAAATGGTCAGCTCGAACAGGCTCTAAATACAGTTAACCGCGCCTTAAAAAAACGTCCGAATGCGACCGGCTATATTTTGATGAAAGCCAATCTGCTCAATGCACTCGGCGATACTCAGGCGACACTGCAATGGTATGAAAAATCCAGCCGTAAACACCGCAATAATCTGGATGTACGTCTGGCGGAAGTCAAATATCTGGTCAAGCTGAACGAAGCGACTTTGGCGTTGAAAAAACTGCAAGACATTCTAAAAAAATGGCCGACTGCCGAAGAAGCCCTGTTTATTGCCGGACTGACCAGTATTGACTTAGAAGAATACGAGAAGGCCGAAAAATATCTGGTTGAACTGCGTTATTCTGCACAATATCAGAACGAAGCCTATTATTATCTGGCGGTCAATGCAGAACGCAAACAGCACTATGAAACAGCCAAAGCCTATTATCGTCTGGTCGATGGCAGTCTGTACACGGTCTCGCGCCGTAACATGATTTCGATTTTTGCCCAGCAGGATAAACTGCATGATGCACTGCGTTTCCTGACTCAGGAACGGGTCAATTATCCACAACATGCCAGCTTCCTCTATCTAGCCCAAGCGGATATTTTGACGCGCATGCAGAATAAAAAAGCCGCGATCCGCCTGCTGGAAGAAGCCAGCAAAAATCTGCCCGATGACCCTGAACTGGTTTATTCGCAAGTCCTGTTGCTGGACCCCCATCAGGATCGCGCCAAGCTGGATGAATTACTCAGCACTTTACTTAAAATTGAACCGAATAGTCCGACTTACCTCAATGCCTATGCCTATACCCTGGCGATGCAGAACCGCCGTCTCGAAGAAGCACGCCGCTATGTAGAGCAAGCACTGGAATATGCACCGGAACAGGCGTCCATTCTGGATACCTATGGTTATATCTGTTATTTACAGAATGACTTCGCCACAGCTGCGGACGTATTATACAAAGCCTATCAATTGAATCCGAATGTGAAGATTGGGGTGCGTTATGCCCGGTCGTTGTACATGAAAGGTGATCTACAACACTTCCACCAAGTGTTACAACAATTACAACAAAACCATCCAAATGACCCAGAATTGAAACAACTTAATTCGCTATTGTTAGCACCACAAACCAAAACGAGTTAATTAATTTATGCGCAATTTGAGCCAATTGGGCTGCTGTGCCTTTGCAGCCACTGCTTTATTTTTAACTGGCTGTCAGCAGATGATCAAGCCACAAACGCCTACCACTCCGTCTGTACAGGCGGAGAATCAATTTCAACTGCAAGGTAAAATTGGCGTCCGCACCCCTCAACAGACTGGCAGTGCATTCTTTACCTGGGTACAACAGCAGGAAGAATTTGATATTGAGCTCAGTGGTATCTTAGGTGTCGGTAAAACCCAGATTTCTGGCACACCGGGACAAGTGACCTTAAACAGCGCAAAAACCGGTGTGATTCAGGCAGCCAGTGCCGAGGAATTACTGCAACGCGCAACAGGCTGGCAAGCGCCGATTAGTCATTTAGTCGACTGGGTTCAAGCGCGACCTGCTACAGCAGCGGCACAGCTTAAAAAAGATGATGCACAGCGAATCAGCCAGATTATCGAACAGGGCTGGACGGTCGATCTCAATTATAATGCGCAGGCCAAAATGCCAAACCGTTTGATTTTAAAGCAGTCACTTGGAAATGGTGCAGAAAACCGTATTACAATGATCATTGAAAACCGTTAATTGACCTAATTCCAGCCCATGATGATTCGTGTTCCCTCGCCTGCTAAACTGAATTTGTTTTTACATATCACCGGTCGCCGTGAAAATGGCTATCATGAACTGCAAAGTATTTTTCAGCTGATTGATCTATGTGACTGGCTGGAGTTTGAACAAAGCACTGATGATGCGATTCAGATAGAAGGTCTCGCCTCTGTTGACCTGGAACAGAATTTAATCTATCGCGCGATACAGTTGTTGAAACCCTATGCCAAAATGCCGTGCGGACTAAAAATTCGTCTGGAAAAAAATATCCCGATGGGTGCAGGTCTCGGTGGCGGCTCTTCCAATGCTGCGACGACCCTGATTGTGCTGAACCAGCTTTGGCAGTGCGATTTAAATATTGAGCAACTGGCAGAGCTTGGGGTCAAGCTGGGCGCAGATGTTCCGATATTTGTGCATGGTAAAAATGCCTGGGCCGAAGGTATTGGCGAACACTTAACATTCATAGACTTAGATCAAAAAAAATTCATTGTGTTAAAACCTGATTGTTTTATCAGCACTCAACTGCTTTTTTCGCAAAAAGCATTGACAAGAGACACGAAGAGCACTAAATTTTGCGCCTATCAGGAAACGCCATCTGATTTTGGAAATAACTTTGAGCCACTGGCAAGAAGCTTATATCTCGAAGTCGATGAAGCAATGCAATATCTCGACCAGTTCGGAAAAGCAAAGCTTACAGGTACAGGTGCTTGTGTGTTTATTGAAGTCACTGAAAATCTGAATATCGAAGATATTCTTGCAAATGCACCATGTAAAGCTTACCTGGTCAACAGTTTACAAGAATCACCTTTAGTTCAGTTTAAAGTGTAGATAGGGGTATCGCCAAGTGGTAAGGCACCGGGTTTTGATCTCGGCATCCGTTGGTTCGAATCCAGCTACCCCTGCCATTTTTCACCTGTAGATGTACTGTATTAGGGGTATCGCCAAGTGGTAAGGCACCGGGTTTTGATCTCGGCATCCGTTGGTTCGAATCCAGCTACCCCTGCCATCTTACAGTCATCAAATTAGGGGCGTCGCCAAGTGGTAAGGCACCGGGTTTTGATCTCGGCATCCGTTGGTTCGAATCCAGCCGCCCCTGCCACTTTCTCGAAAAAAGACAGAACACTCATTTGCTGTAAGACTGTTAATTTACCTTGACACTTTACCGCAAAAATATTAAAGTTCTGCCGCATTAGGGGTATCGCCAAGTGGTAAGGCACCGGGTTTTGATCTCGGCATCCGTTGGTTCGAATCCAGCTACCCCTGCCATCTATTCCCATATATCCCAACCGCCAAGGGTGCTTCATGCCCAATCTTGTCGTTTTTAGTGGATCTGCGCATCCACAATTCGCTCAAAAAGTCGTAAGTCACTTACATATTCCTCTAGGCGCTGCCTCTGTAGGTCAGTTCTCTGACGGTGAAATTGCTGTCGAGATTACTGAAAACGTTCGTGGTAAAGACGTATTTATCGTACAACCTACTTGTGCCCCAACTAATGATAACCTGATGGAAATCTTGGTGATGGCTGATGCTTTGCGTCGTGCAAGTGCGGGTCGTATTACTGCCGTGATTCCTTATTTTGGTTATGCTCGTCAAGACCGTCGTCCACGTTCAGCACGTGTTCCAATTACTGCAAAAGTTGTAGCAGACATGCTCACTACTGTAGGCGTTGACCGTGTTGTGATGATCGACTTGCACGCTGACCAGATCCAAGGCTTCTTCGATATCCCTGTAGACAACATCTACGGTACACCAGCGCTACTTGCTGACTTGCGTCAACAATCGCATCACAACCTGATGGTGGTTTCACCTGACGTCGGTGGTGTCGTTCGTGCACGTGCTGTTGCGAAACAAATGGGCGATATCGATCTTGCAATCATCGATAAGCGTCGTCAAAAAGCGAATGAATCACAAGTGATGCATTTGATTGGCGATGTAAAAGATCGTGATTGTGTCATCGTTGATGACATGGTAGATACGGCTGGTACGTTATGCAAAGCTGCTGATGCATTGAAAACTTTCGGTGCTCGCAAGGTTGTTGCGTATGCAACGCATCCAGTACTTTCTGGTAAAGCGATTGAAAACTTAAAGAATTCTGTGATTGATGAACTGGTTGTGACTGATACCATTCCTCTTTCTGATGAAGCTTTAGCTCTGGGCAAGATTCGCCAGGTTTCAGTAGCCAGCATGGTTGCCGAAACGATTCGTCGTATTAACAACGAAGAATCTATTAGCGCAATGTTCGATTCTTATCTATAATAGAGCGCTGAATTTTCAAAGCCCTGCCATTTGGTAGGGCTTTTACTCACTAGACTGGTCGCAAGTCTGGTTCATTTAACTTAAATAGGATGTCTATCATGGTAAACTTCGTATTAAACGCAGCAGCACGTGAAGAAGCAGTTCAAGGGAAAGGTGCGAGCCGCCGCCTTCGTCTTCAAGCTAAAGTTCCTGCAATCATCTACGGTGGTGAAGCTGCTCCTGTAGCAATTACTGTTGAGCTTCGTCAGCTTGTTAAATTCTTAGAAAACAATTCATTCTTTGAAGAAGTTATCGAAATTGATGTAGACGGTAAAGTTGAAAGCGTTAAAATCCAAGCGTTACAACGTCACCCAGCTAAAAACACACCAATGCACGCTGACTTCAAACGCGCATAAGTGTTAATGGTGTAATTAGTGTCAAATATTTCACTGATTGTTGGTTTGGGTAACCCAGGTTCTGAGTATGCCCAAACCCGCCATAATGCAGGCTTCTGGTTCGTAGAACGCCTTGCAGACCAATATGGCATTACCCTCAAAAAAGACCCGAAATTCAACGGATTTAGCGGTCGTGGCAATATCGAAGGTCAAGACGTCCGTCTTCTTCTACCGACAACCTTTATGAACCTTTCCGGCAAAAGTGTTGTTCCTTTCGCCAAATTCTACAATATCGCACCTGAATCGATCCTGATTGCCCATGATGAACTGGACATGAATCCCGGTGTCATTCGCCTGAAAACTGGCGGTGGTCACGGTGGTCATAATGGTCTACGCGATATCGTGCCGCATATTGGTTCAAACTTCCATCGCCTGCGTATTGGAATTGGCCATCCTGGTGCCAAAGACCGTGTTTCCGGTCATGTGCTCAGTAAAGCACCTAGCAGCGAACAGAATTTAATGGATGATGCAATTTCCCATGCGCTCGCCCGCACAAAAATGCTGGTGAACGGTGAAGTACAGCAAGCCATGAATCAAATCAACGCATATAAGCCGAACTAAACATTCAAAAATTGCTGGACAATTCCGCTTGCCAGAAAGTTTATTTAAGCGCAAAATGCGTTTGCTCGATTGTTCACCATACAGCAAGCAAGATTGATTTAACCAAATGATCAAACTCTTAGGTCAACTCAGGGGACGCTAGCCATGCTATCTCGTTTATTAAAATGCAAAATTCACCGCGCTCACGTTACACATGCAGAACTACACTATGAAGGTTCATGTGCAATTGATGGCGTTTTGATGGATTTGGCTGGCATTCGTGAATACGAAGAAATTCATGTGTGGAACGTGACCAATGGTAAACGTTTTGCAACTTATGCAATTCGTGGCGAAGACAATTCAGGCATCATTTCAGTCAATGGTGGCGCTGCGCATCAAGCCGATGTAGGCGATATCGTGATTATTGCAACCTTTGGCGATTTCACTGAAGCTGAAGCGAATGCCCATCAGCCTCGCTTGGTTTATGCTAACCCAAATAATACAGTCAGCCACACCGCCAACTGTATTCCGGTACAAGTCGCATAATCTGATCAGACCAGATACCCAAAAGCTCGCACATTGCGGGCTTTTTTAATACCGGAATATTGACCTATTTAACTGCCCTCTCGCCAGCTTTTAGAGCTTTCACAGTTTAAGGGTTTTAATTGTTGATCCAGCAAATCAAATAACAAGGCCTTGCCATTTTCCTTCACTTTCAGCTCTGCAAATTTGGCGTTACGATAACAAGGCTCCAGACCCTCGGGGAACATGAAACTGTTAGCAGCAGGATACAAAGCCTCAAAAGTATTGCGTGGGTTTTTCAGCATTAATCGGGCTACACGTTCCGATTGATTGAGTGCACTTCGATCAAAACTGGTTTTAATAACTCTGCGCTGCTGATCCAGCTGCACATAACTCATTACATGTGATTGATTTTTAAAATCTTCAATCTTTATGTCAGAAACAGGATGTTCGGAACCATTCCCCGCTGCCACTGCGCTAAAATGCAGATCATAGTTCAGTACCATATAATCCCCTTGCAGGATCGAACGCGGATCGACTGGTGCCAACTCGACAAAGATACTGTCGCTTTTGGCCAGATGCCATTCATGCTGGACAATTAAACCTACGAATAAAGCAATACTAAAAATACTAAGATGCAGTGCCATAAACTTTTTCATCATGAGACCACTCCTGCTTTCAGCTGGAACTTCGGTGAACTCAACACATAAGCCAAAAGCAACACCAGCACACCTGAGACAAAAATACTGACACTTTTAAATAAAAAACTTAGTCCCAGATTGTAATACAGCAGCCATAACCAGAAGATCAGTAGCAAAATGGTCAAGGCTTGCATCAATCGTTGTTGATTCACCATGGCCCAAGCCATAAACACTAAAATGATAAAAATTTCAAAGTAACCCAATGCAATCAGCAGAATTCCCGCAGCAGGAATGAGCCAGAGTTGAATTCGTGAAAATTGCTTGAGATGAATCCCGACAAAACTCAATAGCCAGAAAGCTGGCAAAATATAGAAAATAATGGCTTCATCTATACCGCGTGGCTGCAATTGCTGAGCCACACCAAATTGCAGTAAACATTGAAAAATAGCCGTCACCACCAAAATACTAATCATCCATAAATTCATGCTTTTGGCATAAGCTGAAGCGAGCCAGTGTCTCGCAGTAAGCAAAGCTCCTGTCAGAATGCTGTAATTCAGCAGCATGATCCACGTCAGCAGGCGCTGATCCTGAAAAAATGCATGTTGGTCGACCAGAACTGCAATTCCCAGTATATGTGCAAGTAACAACTGCAACAGCACCACCAGCCAATGCATACGACTCATGATAGTCAGCAGCGTAATGCCGACTTGTATCAGCCAGATCAGCAATAGGCTATCTGTGAGTAATTGAGTATGAATCAATACCGCGGCCTGACCACAAACCCATAAACAATAAGCCAATTGCCGCAGAAAAACTGAGGGCTTGCTACGAATCAACCACCAGGTGACCGTGATAAAAATGATTCCCATCAGGATCGAAAAACTTTCCCAATAGGTCAGCAACAGCATGGCTAAGATCACACCAGCAATCCATGCGCCCAGAGCCAGTGGAATGACCGAAAACCGACTCTTGGGCAACAGCTTGATCAGCAGACCTGTAATCGCTGCAAACCAGCTGAATATCAGCAAAGCTAGTACCAATAAGCCAGCGGCAGAATCCTGTAAATATCGCTCAGTGAAATCAAAAATCAGAATACTAAAACTCAGCGCCAGGCCAGCAACAAGTAAACTAGTTTCAAGCTGTTGCTTTCGGGTATGGAAATAAGCACTGAATAAAATCGGCAGAACCAGCACCGAAGCCAAATACCAGATCGAATCCGAATTGATAAACTGAAACATACTCACTACCGAAATGAGCACCACGACAGCGATAAATAGATAGCGCAAAACCGGATAATAACGTAAGGCATAGATCATACTTAGCCCGGTTAAAAGATTCAGACTGAGCAGATAAAGAGTTTCAGCACGTACTAACCAAAAGCTTTGTTTAAAATAAAAATACAGCGCCAACTGGCTAACCACACAAAATAATGCAAAGATCCCAATATTCGGACGATACAACCAAGGCAACAACAGCAAAGCCCAGAGCAGAAATAACTGATAACTGTCAGCACCAGTCTGATAAATCTGTCCAATCACGGCCAGACTTAAGCCCAGCATTAGACCCGATACAGTATCCAGACTTTGTCTTAACTTTTCCCGCGCAGCGAAACGTACACTCAGCAATACCGAACCCAACAATAAAATTTGAGGAATAAATAGCTGGATGAATTTGGGCAGCATCCACCAGTTTGCCGCCAGTAAATACGCAATACTGACAGCGATCAGCGCCAGCCCAATGATTTGAAGAATTTGAATCACAGCAGGTTGAATAAATAACAGCGGGGAAAATGGACGATCTGGCGATGGTACTGTTCTGGACATGCTAATCTGTTCAATTTTTATTTGATTTCACCTTAGCATGATTTTTGCAGGATATGCCAGGCAGGAACAGTCCAAGTATGCTGTACATTTTTAAATCAGGATTTGATAAATTCCGTACCCTGCAATCATGAGCAGAATCATGCCGCACAATGCCAGCAAATGTGGATAGAGTCGAGAATGGGATAAGTGGTTGAAACCCAAATACACCACAGACAAAGTCAGAAAATCCAGGAGAATCCAGCTCAAAGTCAAAATAATTAAACTTAAATCAAGATCAGGAGTAATCCCGATAAACTGCGGGAAAAAAGCCGAAAAGAAAATAATGTCCTTCGGATTAGAAATACCAACCAAAAAACCTTGTCGAAAACCACCATGCACAGGAACTAGATTCTCCTGAGCTTGCTCCTGCTGCTTAAAAATAACTTCACGGAAAATCTGCCAGCCTAGATAGCCAATATATAAACAGCCCAGCAGCTTGATCGCATCCAGCCATTGCGCATTAATGACCAACAAACCTTTTAGACTCAATACTGATAAGGCAATTAACACCAGAGAGGCGAAATTGGTACCAAAAATGGTTCTTAAAGCCGCCGCATAACCACCTTTTAAACCGGCACTGGCCACCAGCAACATCACTGGGCCAGGTGTGGCGATCATCACCACAACAGCCAGACAATATAAAAAATATTCACTAATATTCATGCCACCCCTCAGCTATTGTTATTTTTATGCATAAAAAAAGAGGACTTAGTCCTCCTCTTGTATATGAATCAGATGCTGACTGATACCGTCTGCCCGCAGAAAAGCCAGATCATAACTGGCAGTAGCCAAGGCCAAGATCCGGCGCTCAAACTCATTCCACAACGGACGCACCTGCTTATAATGGATGCCCAAACCACTATCGTCGGTAAAATGCCGATTTTTTTCACACAACTTTAAAGCATGATACAACTTGCGCCCTTTGGAAGCATCATCACGCAAACGCACCCGTTTCGACAGCACAAAGGCCTGCACTTTGACAAGATCGGCATGCGGTAACAATGGCACCAGAATCTGATCCAGCTGTGCATCCAGGCGTTGCCACACAGCTCGATGCTGCTCGGCACTATACGTATTCCAGTGAATCACTTCATGATTAAAACGGCGGCAACCACGACATACCGCATCACCAAATACGGTCGAACAACGCCCTGCACATGGGGTTAAAGACGCAATACGACGATCTGAACTCAAAACACACTCCAAAGATACTGCAAATTTCAGTATCTGCATCACTGCACAAAATCCTGGGTCGAGCATGACTATACACGCTCTCCCTCATGAATTGAAGCCTGTTAAAAGACTTGCGTTTTACTCGCTTATTCACTCGAATCAAGCTAAAATGTGCGCCTTTCAAATATCATGCTACGTTGGAGTATTCCATGAACGCTACTGTAGAACAGCTTGCACCTGTAGAACAGCAAGCGACGACTGGTTGGGTTGTTGCCGCACTTTATCAATTCAAAGAAGTTCAAGATCCTGCCGATCTTCAGCAACGTCTTTTGGACCTGGTAAAATCCATCAACCTTTGCGGTACTCTAATTGTGGCAGGTGAAGGCATTAATGGTACGGTTGCAGGCGACCGTGCATCGATTGATCAAATTCACGAGTTCCTTCTAAATGAAGGTTTTAACCAAATGGAATACAAAGAATCAGACAGTTCTGAAAAGCCATTCCGTAAGATGAAAATTAAATTAAAAAAAGAAATCGTGACTTTAGGCGTGGAAGTGAAACCGCGTGATTTAGTCGGTCACTATCTTGATCCAAAAGAATGGAACGAACTGATTGCACGTGATGACGTGATTCTGGTCGATACACGTAACGATTACGAATACAAAGCCGGCACTTTCAAAGGCGCAATTGACCCGAAAACTGAAAGCTTCCGCGAATTCCCTGAATACGTGAAAAATAATCTGGAACAGCACAAAGACAAGAAGATTGCGATGTTCTGTACAGGTGGTATTCGTTGTGAAAAATCAACCTCTTTACTTCTTCAAGAAGGCTTCACTGAAGTTTATCACCTGAAAGGCGGTATTTTGAAATACCTGGAAGAAACCCCGGCTGAAGAAAGCATGTGGGAAGGTGAATGCTTCGTGTTTGATGGTCGTACTGCCGTAACGCACGGTGTTGAAGAAGGCCAAAATACCAAGTGTCATGCGTGTGGCTGGCCTTTACTTCCAGAAGAAGTTGCCCTCCCAAGTTATGAACATGGTGTCTCTTGTGTGTACTGTATTGACAAAACCTCGGAGAAACAAAAAGAAGGTTTCCGTATGCGTCAATCACAAATTTTAGCAGCAAAACGCAAACGCCTCTAATTTGGCCTTTTGTAATGAAATATATAAAAACCCTCTTCGGAGGGTTTTTTGTTTACATAAAAATCACAACAGTAATAAAACTCTTACCAATTCCTTACCAAGAACCTCATTTTTTTCCAAACAAGATTGTTAGTCTAATGATACGGTGATTTACAAGCTAAGTCTTTCATTATTAACTGAAATTTTTACTTGAAAAGGAATATAAAATGGCAGGCTCACTTGCTCGAGATTCAGACAATCTGGTTCAATTTCAACCAAAAGAAAATATAAAGCTGCAACGACTTCATCAAATTTCTGAAGAGCTTGAACAGCAGTCACATCTGTTCGTAGTTATCTTGGGAACCATTATTGGCGCAATCTTGGCGCTGTTCATTGGTTACCATATCAATACCAGCATCATGCATTTTATCCTGTTGAGTATTTTGCCGATCTGCTTGGCCTATTTCTTACGTAAAGTTTATATTTATACCCTGACACATAGCTGATTCTGTCTGATCATTTATATTCCAAGACTTTACCGCACAAAAAATACTGCTTAGGATACAGGCAGTATTTTTTATTTTGCCAATCATATGAATCTGACCGAATGGATTATTTCCGTCATGGAGCAACTGGGCTACTGGGGCATTGCCCTGCTCATGTTCCTGGATAATGTCTTCCCGCCAATCCCTTCCGAAATTATTATGCCTTCCGCGGGCTATTCCGCCTCTCAGGGCGAGTTAATACTCTTCGGGGTCATCATGTCCGGCTGTATCGGCTCTCTACTAGCAGCCGCCTTGCTATACTGGATTGGCTATAAATTTAACCATGATTCTATTTTTAAATTTGTCGATCGTTATGGTAAATATTTATTTATTAAATCAGAGGATGTGAAAAAATCACTGAGCTGGTTTGAGCATTATGGTCACCGCATTGTGTTCTTTGGTCGCATGATTCCTGCGGTTCGCTCGCTGATCAGCATTCCTGCCGGCATGAGTCATATGCCCTTCTGGAAATTTATGTTCTATAGCACACTTGGAACCATCATCTGGACTACGTTTCTGGCTTGTGTCGGATTTTATTTTGGCGAAAACCAGCAGTTGATGCAGCAAATTTTTAGTAAAGTCAGTTATGTGATTATTGCCATTGTTGCGGTAATTATTATCTGGATTTTCTACCGTAGACAGCAGCGTAAAGATCGTCCATCCTGAGGAAGATCCCTTAAGGAGATTAAAACGATGTCGCATTATCTTAAATATTTTGCCACCGTTTATCTGACCTTGGTTCTATTGGTAGGCATACTCATCTATGTATTCAATCTGGGTGCCATTCTGCTGATTCCTGCCCTGATTGCTTCCGCCTTTCTCAGTGCCCGATACTTTGGTTAAGAAAGAACTTCCTTTACCGACTCAGGAAGAGAAAAGCAAACTGGTCTGGGGCTCCACCATCATTGCCATGACATTCGGGTTTATCTTTTTAGTTGTGGTCATCTGGATGAACCCGCAGACAGATGAAATTTATAGAACCATCACCTATACAGGAAGAGGAACAAATTCATTTCTGGTGGCTGCCAGCATTGCCTTACATGCTTTGCTGTTCCATATCGCCTACAATGCTTATGCGCGCTACAGTCTGGCGAAGCGTACAGGCATGGAAAGAAAATAGGATCGAGTAAATCTCAAAGATGCAAAAAGGCCAAAGCTAAAAAAAGCACCCTGCGGTGCTTTTTTTATGAATTATTCTGGAGTGTGATACATCAGATACAATTCATTTAAGTTTTCTGGAATTTCTTCTGCAAGCTCGTCCATTAACTGACCATTGCGACGGAAAGTTTCCATTTGTGGATCTTCATCATCGATGCCACTGAAGACCATGATTGGCAGGGTTAAATCCACCAGTTGTTCTTCAAATTCTTCAGTAAACCAAGCGTCTTCGTTCAGGAACATGGCATCTACAAAGCCCACACTCCAGTCACCCAAGCTTGATTCAGTATCTGCTTCTTCAATTTCAAACGGGAACGTAATCCCTTCTTCATTGGCTAAGCTTTGACGAATAGACTCTAACCATGCTTGCACCTGAGTGATGATTTCTGCAGGCACTTTCTTTTGATTACTATCAAAAAGTTCGTCTAACCATTTGTCGAATTTTGGGCCTACTGCAATAGCACATAAGAAACCATGGGTTGCCGCGAAATCTAGACCATGTTCATTTTGGTCACCATCTAGATATTCACTCAACAGGTCTAAATCTAAAGCACTCATCTAACATCCAAACTTAGAAAACCGAAAGGTTTAGCATAGCATTTATTCAGACTATGCTAAATCCGAATTCGTTAATCTTCGTCATCAAAATCGTCGTCATCGTCGAAGTCATAGTCAAAATCTTTGAGTTCGCGCTCTAAACGACGTTGGGTCAGTAGATCATCGATCAGACGACGTTTTTCCAACGACTCTTTAGCACTGAGCTTGCTAGAAGCCTCATCGAAATTAACATCATCTTCACCGAAGTTATCATCTAGTTCAAAATCTGTAGAAGACACTAAAACTTCCTCATGAGTGAAAAATGTAAAAGGATTTAAGCGCTATTTATCGTGCCTAAAATAACAAGTCAAGTTTTATTTGGATTTTCGTATTTTTAATTTGTAATTAGGGGTTTTTTCTGTCTCAATTGTGTGCCATGATATAATCCACCCTGCGTGCTTATGTTTTTTGATTCTCCTTTTTTGAGTCATAAACAGACACGCATGGGATGAACTTGAAAACAACAAATTCACCCCCATCTTAAATTACTGAATTTCATTTTAAATATTTTATCAGACAGCTTTCATGCTGAATTCTCTGATGAAATATATAGGCTATTCACTAAATTTAACGAGCTTAAATCGTGCAGCATTGTACGGTTTTTTACTGCCACAGATTCAACGAAGAGTAAGCAAAAGATGAGCGATATGACTTCCCCTACTTCTCAAGTAGCGGCTCTGATTAGCCGAGGCAAAGAACAAGGTTATTTAACCTTCGCTGAGGTTAACGATCATCTGCCGGACTCCATCACAGAAAGCGAGCAGATTGAAGACATCATTCAGATGCTGAATGACGTTGGTATTCCGGTACATGATCGCGCGCCTGAATCTGATGATACGATGTTCGAAGATACTGCAGAAGCGGCGGATGAAGTTGCAGAAGAAGAAGCTGCAGCCGTACTTGCCTCGGTAGAAAACGAGCCAGGTCGTACCACTGACCCTGTACGTATGTATATGCGTGAGATGGGTACAGTAGAACTTCTGACTCGTGAAGGCGAAATCAGCATCGCAAAACGCATCGAAGAAGGTATTCGTGATGTTTTGCACTCGATTGCTTACTGGCCGAATGCGGTAGAAGTGGTACTGCAAGAATATAAAGATTATGAAGCGGGTGAACGCCGTCTTGCTGACCTTTTATCAGGTTATTTAGATCCTGAATCAGATGAAGAAATTCCTGAAGTTCTAGAAGAAGAAGCGGTTCTTGCTGAAGATGAGACTGACTCGAAAAAATCGACCAAAGATGTAAAACTGGACGATGATGAAGAGGAAGAAGAAGCAGATTCTGATGATGAATCAGAAGCAGATTCTGGTCCAGATCCTGAAATTGCTAAAGCGCGTTTTACTGAACTGGAAAATGCGTGGCTGAATACCAAAGCAACTATTGAAAAACATGGTCGTGACAGCAAACAGGCTGAAGAAGCTTTGCAGGCACTTGCAACTGTATTCATGATGTTCAAATTTACCCCGCGTCTATTTGATATCATTTCTGAAATGATTCGTGGTACCCATGATCAAATTCGTGGTGCAGAACGTGAAGTGATGCGTTATGCAGTACGTCGTGGCCGTATGGATCGCACCCAGTTCCGTACCAGCTTCCCGGGCCAAGAATCGAATCCAGCCTGGCTAGATGAGCAGATCGCAAAAACACCTGCAGACCAGAAAGCTTATCTGGAAAAAGTACGTCCAGACGTATTGGCCTTCCAGCAAAAAATTGCCGATATCGAGAAAGAGCTTGGCCTTGATGTAAAAGGCATTAAAGACATTGCCAAACGTATGGCCGTCGGTGAAGCTAAAGCACGTCGTGCCAAGAAAGAAATGGTTGAAGCCAACTTGCGTCTGGTTATTTCGATTGCGAAGAAATATACCAACCGTGGCTTGCAATTCCTGGATCTGATTCAGGAAGGTAACATCGGCCTGATGAAAGCCGTAGACAAGTTTGAATACCGTCGTGGTTATAAATTCTCGACTTATGCAACTTGGTGGATTCGTCAGGCGATTACCCGTTCGATTGCGGATCAGGCACGTACCATTCGTATTCCGGTACACATGATTGAAACGATCAACAAGATCAACCGTGTATCTCGTCAGCTTCTACAGGAAATGGGTCGTGAACCGACTCCTGAAGAACTGGGCGAACGTCTGGAAATGGACGAAGTTAAAGTACGTAAAGTACTGAAAATCGCCAAAGAACCGATTTCGATGGAAACACCGATCGGTGATGATGAAGATTCGCATCTGGGTGACTTCATTGAAGACAGCAACATCACGTCACCAATTGATGCTGCAACGTCTGAAGGCCTAAAAGAAGCAACACGTGAAGTTCTGGAAAACCTGACTGAACGTGAAGCCAAAGTCCTGAAAATGCGTTTTGGTATCGACATGCCGACCGACCATACTTTGGAAGAAGTGGGCAAACAGTTTGACGTAACACGTGAACGTATTCGTCAGATTGAAGCCAAAGCACTGCGTAAACTTCGCCATCCATCGCGTTCAGAACACTTACGTTCATTCCTTGAGAATGATTAAGATTTGATACTTGATGTGGAGACTTGAAATTTGATCATCAGTCTCCATTTAAGTAGCCAAGACAGACCCAAACGCCTGCATGATTGCAGGCGTTTAAAATTAGGGGGACTACCATGTTAGACCGTACACCATCTCGTGAACTTCAAGAACATCTTTGGGTTTTCCCTATGGATTATCCGATTAAACTGATTGGCCTTGCGGGCGATGAATTGCGTCATGCTGTCATCGACATTTTTCTGAAACATTTTCCAGATTTTGAAGGTGATAGCGTCAGTATTACGCCATCACGTACTGGAAAATACCATTCCATTACCGCACAACTGCGCTTTTTGGAACTGGAACAGGTTCATGCAGTATATGCAGATTTGGCCGCTTGCCCGCTAATTAAAACAGCACTGTAATCGAAAATACAAAAGACACGCTTCCGGGCGTGTTTTTTTTTATGCCTATACAGCGCTAAGATACCCATGAAATATTGCTGATCTCACCCCTATTTCATGCCGAAATCATTATAATTATGACCAGTTTTTTATAATTACCAAGGACACTTCCTGTGACTGATGTGCTGCAAAAGCCCGAGCTGATCATTCGTCAATATCACGACCTCACACCTTATGAAGATCGTTTTCTGGAAATGAAAACATTTACGGAAACCCGTGATGAACATAGCCCGGATCAATTGTGGATTTTGCAACATCAGGATGTACTGACTCAAGGTCAGGCAGGAAAACCGGAACATATTTTAATACCGAGCAATATCCCGGTGATTCAGACCGATCGTGGTGGTCAGGTGACCTGGCATGGTCCCGGTCAATTGGTGGCTTACTTCATGTTTGACTTGAATCGTCTGGGCTGGAATGTGCGCACCCTGGTGTCTTATGCTGAAAACCTGATGATTGATTTGCTAAAAAAATATGGCATTGATGCCTATGCCAAACCGGATGCACCGGGGGTTTATGTGGCTGAACGCAAAATCGGCTCACTCGGTTTTAAAATTCGCAAAGGCCGAAGCTACCATGGTTTGTCCCTAAATCTGGATTGTGACCTAAGCGGATTCAATACCATTAACCCTTGTGGCTATGCAGGACTGGAAATGGTGCGCATGATTGATTTGCTCGAACAACCGCCTCAATTCAGCCAGTTGTGCACTGAAATTATTGAAACTTTGTGTCACAGCGGGTACTTTAAGCAAGTAACTGTCGAGCAAAGATAAAGCCTTTGCATTTCAGCCCCAAATAAATTAGAGTATTTACTCTAAACTAATAATATTGAGATAGGGATCATCACGTGATTGCGACTAAATCCGTAAAACCCGCTTTGCAGCTTGCCTATGTCAAACTCATGATGGATGTGATTGGCCGAGGTCTGGTCATGGCAAGTCAGGTGGATGAAGAAATCAAACAGGAAGTGGCCCATTTTCCAGAAAATTTTACTCTTTCCATGAAAGTCTTTCCGCATGGCCCGGCCTTTGTGGCGCGGGTCACTGAGGACAAACAGCTGGAACTGGTCAAAAATCTGGAAAAAGCACCTGATTTGATCATTACCTTTAAACATCTGCACCATGCCTTTTTGGTATTTTCTTTTCAGGAAAGTACCTCTCAAGCTTTTGCCAATGATCGTATGATTGCTGATGGCGACATTTCCAATGCCATTCGTCTGGTACGCTGCCTGAATAAAATGGAAGCGCTGATTTTGCCGAAAATGGTGGCACAACTGGCAGTGAAAGAATATCCAATCAATCTGAGCCTAAAAGAAAAACTAAGCGAAGCGAGCAGTATTTATCTAAAAATCGCTCAATCCTATTTGAAACGGAGTGTATAACATGGCTAAACCTTATTATGAATTTTTCTGTCCGGTCAAAGTGATTGCCGGTCATGCCGCGTTAGAACATATTCCGTTTGAACTTGCGACTTTGGGGGCCAAACGTCCGCTCATCATTACTGACAAAGGCGTCCGTGCCAACAATTTGCTGGCACCGATTGAAGCTGCATTTGAAATGGCGGATGCTGCAATTGTAGCGATTTTTGATGATGTACCACCCGACTCTAGCTTGGGTACAGTGCGCAGTGCGGCAAAGCTGTATCGCGAAAATCATTGCGACGCGATCATTGCTGTGGGCGGAGGTTCAGTCATTGATACCTCTAAGGCAACCAATATTCTGGTATCGGAAGGCGGTGATGACCTGCTGAAATATTCGGGTGCACATAACTTGCCTAAACCGCTGAAACCGTTCTTTGTGATTCCAACCACATCTGGTACAGGTTCAGAAGTGACCATGGTCGCTGTCGTGTCGGACACTGAAAAGAACGTCAAAATGCCGTTCGCCTCTTATTATCTGATGCCGCATGCTGCGATTCTGGATCCCCGCATGACCCAGACCTTGCCGCCACATTTAACCGCCATGACCGCAATGGATGCTATGACCCATGCGGTCGAAGCTTATACCTGCATGGCAGCCAATCCGATTTCGGATGCTTATGCCACCGCCGCAGTCAAAAAGATCAGTACCCACCTATTTAATGTGCTGGATAACCCTTCCGATGCACAAGGCCGTCTGGAGCTGGCACAAGCATCGACCATGGCGGGAATTGCATTTTCCAACTCGATGGTTGGCATTGTGCATTCACTGGGGCACTCATTGGGTGCAGTGGTACACCTGCCGCATGGTTTATGCATGAACTTATTCCTGCCTTATGTGCTGGAATACAACAAAGAGGTCAATGGCGATAAAATCGCAGATCTGCTCCTGCCTTTGGCGGGTGCCGATATTTATGCACAAACGCCGGCGCATCTACGTGCTGACAAAACCATTGCGACGATTCTGACCATGCGTGACCGCATTTACAGTCTGACCAAATTACCACGCACATTACGTGAAACCGGTAAGATTTCTGAAACCCAGCTCGATGAAGTGGCAGAGAAAGCCCTGAATGATGGTTCCATCATTTATAACCCGAAAGAAGCCACCCTGGAAGATTTAAAATCTATCTTAAAAAAGGCTTGGTAATTACTGAAAAATAAGCCAATATAGCCAAAATTTCAGCCTGATGTTTTTTTAAGCATCAGGCTTTTATCTTGCATAAGAAAAAATTCGATTTCTTTTTTTGAATGGCACATTTTATGCAGGACAAAAGTCAAAAAAATAGCTAGCAAAAGCCGTTCTTTTCAAGTAGATTGGCGGACTTTTATAGAAAACTGTAGGGGGGATCGTTCGTCTCAAACGATCCTTATAAATATGACTGATCCTTGATCAACGATTAAGAGGATAACGCCGTTGACTAATATCTCTGGGACTCAATCGGCAGCTAAACTGCAAAAAACGCTGGGACTCTGGCACATCATTATTATTGGTTTAGCTTATATTCAACCCATGACCTTGTTTGATACATTTGGTCTGGTATCTGAAGAAAGTAACTTCCACGTTCCCACCTCTTACATTTTTGCACTGATTGCAATTTTGTTAACCTCCTTGAGCTATGGTCATATGATTCGTCGCTACCCTTCTTCGGGTTCGGCCTATACCTATGCGCAAAAATCCATCCACCCGAACGTAGGTTTCATGGTGGGTTGGTCATCCTTGCTGGATTACCTGTTATCGCCAATGGTCAATATCATTCTGGCGGTGATTTATCTGGAAGCACTTTTCCCAGACATGAACCATTGGGTTTGGGTCATTGGTTTAACCGCCTTTATGACCGCGATTAACCTTCGTGGTGCGAGATTTGTTGCCAACTTCAACAGTATGATTGTATTCGTACAATTGGGCGTCATTGCATACTTCACCTGGATGGTTTACCAACTTCTGGAAGGTGGTGTAAATGCAGACGGCACACTGGTCAATGCAAAGTATCAATTGTGGAGTTTAGAGCCATTCTGGAATGAGTTTACGTCTGTTGCTGCCCTGATTACCGGTGCAACCTTACTGTGTTTCTCATTCACAGGCTTTGACTCTTTAAGTTCTCTTGCTGAAGAAACCAAAGATACTGAGAAAACCTTACCTAAAGCGATTTTCTTGACTGCATTATTGGCAGGTATCATCTTTATCATCAGTACTTACTTTATGCAGATCTTCTTCCCGAATGATCCAAAAACTTACTTTGAAGATATCGCTGCAACACAGCCGGATATTTTACAAGCTGTCGGTGGCGTGGCGTTTAAGACAGTCGTACTTTACTTCGCGATTGTGACAGTCATGGCTTCTGGTATTTCAGCACATGCGGGTGTATCACGTCTGATGTACGTGATGGGTCGTGATGGCGTGATCAACAAGAAGATCTTCGGTCATATTAGCCCGAAAAACTACACACCTTCATACAACATCCTAATCGCTGGTGCAGTGGCTTTAACTGCTGGCTTTATGGATCTTGACTTTGTGGTGTCTTTGATCAGCTTTGGTGCCTTAACTGCATTCAGTTTCGTCAACTTGTCAGTGATTTCACGTTATGCATTACGTGATGGTCGTACCAAGAGTGCTAAAGAGATCATGAACTTTGTCGTTGTTCCTTTACTTGGCTTCATTTCAGTATTTGCATTGTGGCTAGAAGTCGATGAAGCTTCGCTTAAATACGGTCTGATCTGGGCATTTGGCGGTATCTTGTACTTGGGCTATAAAACTAAAGGCTTCAAGCACCCAGCTCCTCAGCACAATGAATTTGACGATAAATAATATCGTTTCAATTCAAATAAAAAAGGCGCTTCATGCGCCTTTTTTATGTCTGTCATGTTTTGATTTTACTAATGTAAATAACAATCAAAACCCATCTGGGTATTGACCCGATTATTTTCATAACCCAGTTTCTCAATAAACAGACTGCGATTAGACAATAACTTTTGCTCTTCCGGACCTAAACGGGCTTTATTCTTGATAGCCAGTTGATACATTTCATCCACGACATCCTGAAAAATATCACAGACTTCCTCACGCTTGGCGGGCTTTAATTTACGCCCTCGCCAGGTCCATTGAAAATCATCTGCATCCAAGCTCTGCCCCCATTTTTCAATACGCGTATCTAAGCGTTTTTGCATGTTGAGCAAACCCTGCTGTATTTCAGCTTGAGTAATGGGTTGAACTTCCTTTGTTGCCGATGTGGCAGCACTGCCCTCTTCCGCATTCACGGAAGCCGCAACAGTTCCAAGACAACATACGATGACAAGTTTTACTAGAGGCTTCAAAGCTGCACCTTTTGTTATATTTGATAAAGTTATAAATTCAAGCATACAATGAAGTGAAAAGCAGTTTATCTATTTGTTACACAAAATAAAAAAGCCACCCAAAGGCAGCTTTTAGAATTACTACAAATATCAGCTTAAAGCGTTTTAAAACCCTGCTGACGCCAAGCTTCATACACAATCACTGCTGTGGCATTCGATAGGTTCAAACTTCGGGAGTTCTCTGCCATCGGTAAACGAATCCAGTGCTTTTGCGGAAACATTAGACGAACATGTTCAGGCAGACCACGAGTTTCCGGCCCCATTAACAAGGCCACAGGACGGTTTAAATCCGAAGTATGCGGTGTTTCAGAACCTTTGGTGGTCAATGGATAGATTGCATCCAGACCAATGCCTTTACTTGCCAGATCAGCCAGACAGTCTTCGATATTTTCCCAAATCTGCATATTGGCATATTCGTGATAATCCAGACCGGCACGTTTCAGTTTTTTGTCATCCAGTTCAAAACCCAGCGGCTTGACCAGATGCAACTGTGCTCCGGTATTGGCACACAGACGAATGATATTGCCTGTATTTGCAGGAATTTCAGGCTCATATAAAACAACGTGGATCACAGCTTACTCACTTAATATATTTAATTCAGACACGACATTCGTCTTGCGCTCGGGCAAAGCAGTGCTTTGCTTATCCTCTTACTTCAGGCACAGCCTTCGTCTTGCGCTCGGGCAGCAAAGCAGTGCTTTGCTTATCCTCGCTCATGCCATTGCAATTGTTCACGTAAGCGTACAACTTCACCAATAATGGTCAAAGTCGGGGCTTGAATCTGATGTTCGGACACTTTGGATGCAATATCAGCAAGCGTTCCTACTACAACTTTCTGTTCAGGCGTCGTACCTTTAGAAACCAAGGCCACTGGCATGTCGGCTCGCTGACCATGAGCGATTAATTCTGCACAGATTTTCTCCAGTCCCACCAACCCCATATAAAGCACTAAGGTCTGGTTTTCATAGACCAACTCACTCCAAGGCAATTCTGGCGAACCTTCTTTTAAGTGACCGGTCAGGAAACGCACACTTTGCGCATAATCACGATGGGTTAATGGAATACCGGCATAGGCTGAACATCCTGAAGCTGCGGTAATCCCTGGAACCACCTGGAAAGTAATCCCAGCAGCAAATAGCTCTTCAATCTCTTCACCGCCACGCCCGAAGATAAATGGATCTCCGCCTTTCAGACGACAAACCCGCTTTCCTTCACTGGCATATTTCACCAACAAGGCATTAATCCCATCTTGCGGAACCGCATGATTGGAACGTGCCTTACCGACATAGATCTTTTCCGCATCGCGGCGGCACAGCTCCATAATTGGCGCTGAAACCAGTCGGTCGTAAATGACCACGTCGGCTTGCTGCATTAAACGCAAGGCTTTTAAGGTCAACAATTCTGGATCACCCGGACCCGCACCGACCAAGTAGACTTCACCTTTCGGCTGTTGCCATTCCTGTAAGGCCTGCTCAATCAGGCGATCTGCTTCCGCGATATTGTCGTTGAACACCTGTTCTTTTAGCGAACTGGCATATAAATCTTCCCAGAAAATACGGCGTTCATCCGGATTGACAATTTTAGCCTTAACCGCACTGCGCCATTTTCCTGAAAATTCAGCCAGCTTGCCCATACCATGCGGAATAGTCGTTTCAAGCTGAGTTCGGATCTGCCGTGATAACACGGGCGACGTACCATTCGATGCCACCGAAATGACCAATGGCGAACGATCAATAATCGCTGGCACCATAAACCGGCAATGCGGCGGATCATCAACACTATTGACCAGGACATTTTCCGCTTCACACAGTTCAAAGACCTGACGATTGGTCTCCGCATCGTCAGTCGCTGCAATCACCAGTCGATATGAACGTAACGCAACTTCAGAATGAAAAGCAGCTTGGACATATTGTCCTTGGCTATTTTGCACAATTCGCAGCAGACTCTCTTCAATTTCAGGCGCAATCACATGAATGATCGCACCTGCTTTTTGAAGTAAAAGTGCTTTACGGTATGCAATATGCCCACCACCGACAATCAGACAAGGTTGCTGTTGCAACTTTAACGAGATTGGAAAAATATCCACGAACTACCTCAAAATTTTAAATCTGACTGTCTATGCAATTTTCATGCACATTTAGGGATGTTGAGATCGACAATTAGTCGATATAAGTCGCACCACCCATATATGGACGTAATACTTCAGGAATCTCAATCGAGCCATCAGCGCGTTGATAGTTTTCCATCACTGCAAGTAAAGTACGACCTACGGCCAGACCTGAACCATTCAAGGTATGTACAAATTCAGTTTTCTTCTGATCAGCACGGTAACGTGCTTTCATACGACGCGCCTGGAAATCACCCATGTTTGAACAAGATGAAATTTCACGGTAAGTATTTTGGCTTGGTACCCAAACTTCTAAGTCATAAGTCTTGGTTGCACCAAAGCCCATGTCACCACCACAAAGTAAAATTTTACGATATGGAAGTCCAAGTGCTTGCAAGATACCTTCAGCATGGCCAGTCAACTCTTCAAGCACTTGCATCGAAGTTTCAGGCTTCACAATTTGAACCATTTCGACTTTGTCGAATTGGTGCTGACGGATCAAACCGCGGGTATCACGACCATAAGAACCTGCTTCACTACGGAAACATGGCGTATGCGCTGCATATTTCAGTGGCAGACGGTCTGCATCAATAATTTCATCACGTACGAAATTCGTCACTGGCACTTCAGCAGTCGGAATCAGATAAAACTCTTTTTCACCCTGCAGCTTAAACAGATCTTCTTCAAATTTAGGCAGCTGACCAGTCCCACGCAATGAATCTGCATTGACCAGATAAGGCACATAGGCTTCGGTATAACCATTTTGATCAGTATGCGTATTTAGCATGAACTGGGTAATGGCACGTTGTAAACGCGCCAATGGACCTTTCAATACACTGAAGCGTGAACCAGTTAATTTGGTCGCGGTTTCAAATTCAAGACCGCCCATCATTTCGCCTAGATCCGTATGATCTTTGATTTCGAAATCAAATTCACGCGGTGTACCCCATTTCAGGATTTCCACGTTATCGCTTTCGTCTTTACCTTCAGGCACAGCTTCATCTGGCAAGTTTGGAATAGATAATAATTTTTCTTCAAGCTCAGTTTGCAGTTCAGCCAGTGCTGCTTCAGCCGCTTTGATTTCATCACCAATCGCAGACATGCGTGTCATGATTTCAGATGCGTCGCCACCTGCTTTTTTAATTTGACCGACTTGTTTGGCACCGGCATTACGTTCAGCTTGCAGGGTTTCTGTCTTGGACTGAATCTCTTTACGGCGTGCTTCTAGAGATGCCCACTCTTCAACATTGAGTTGAACACCACGTTTTGCTAAGGCTACATTTACAGCCTCAATATTATTTCTGAGTAATTTCGGGTCGATCATAATCAATCTTTGCAGAAGAAAAAAACTGGCTATAGTGTAAGCTCTTAACGTCAAAAAATACAGTGACCCTGACCCTAGCTGCGTCCTATTAGCACAATATTTAGGAAACTGACTGCTGCAAAATGGCTAAATATTCAGGCCGAATCACTTCCTTTAAATCCGCATAGGAGACTTTTAATTCAGTCATTCCTGCTGCTGCCGGAGCTAACTCGCCTGCCGGATACACCATCACCAGACTTGTTGTATCAAAATAATAGTTATCACTCAATTTTAACTGCTGTTGTTGAATACCCTGCGTATTCAGCCATTGAGCATTGACTCTATACATTGCATTCAGCAGTTTCTGCTCGCCGCCATTTAATAATAGTTGGGAGAGGGCTAAACGCTTTCTCTGCTTTAGATCAAAATTGATATATTCCACATGTTTCAGAGAAGCATTTTTGTTCCTCGCCAGATTGGAACTTTTTAAGGCAAAGATTGCCAGATGGGCACGCTGACCAATAAATTCTACCTTGATAAAGCGCTGATCCAGATAATGCGGCTCATCGGCTTTTTCTGAGTGACTTTGGTGAATGCAACAGGCTCGGTATGCTGAATGCGCTCAATAAAATATTGATTAATCCAGTCAATATTGCTGTCCACCGTTTGTAGATCAAAGCTTACACAACCTTCTATTTCACATACCACTTTGGCTGCCCCTTTAATTGGAACGGTTTTGGCTTCAATTTGCACAACCCGATCTGTTTGCGCAAGCTTTGCCACTGAACTGGATTGAGGCTGACAACCCAACATACTTACAGTGAGTAATAAAACAGCGTAAATTTCAGTAGTTTTAAATAGATTAATCTTCATCCTGAGCTCTAAAATTTTTGCAATTTCGTTGACTCGACTTTTATTTATTCTAAGATGCTCTCGTGTTTAGATATAGCTGAACCTTGTAGTCTGTCCAAAACAATCCTGATGATCGGCAATAAAAAAAGCAACCTCGAAAGGTTGCTTTTTTTATCTGGTTCATATTGATGCTTATTGATCAATGATGTCCGTACCTTTTGGTGGGGTAAAGTTAAAGGTAGAGGCTGGAATACTGCTATTTACTTTTACATTGCTAAATTTGATATTGGTGGTTTGTCCCAATGAATCCTGCAAGATCATCAAGCTTGGTGCTTTGTTTGCGCCAAAGCTAATGGTCAGGCTTTCAAACACACCATCGGTATTTTTAGGATACAGCGTGTAATAGGTTTTGCCTTTATTTGGCTGAGTCACCCGGTAAGACTGCATAATCTGGCTGGTGTTTCCTGACAGCAATAACGCCGGTGTATTAGCAACCTGCTCATCTAAGCTTTGACGAACGGCTTGTTGCAAGTCAGGATCATAAATCCATACGGTTTTACCCGTGGTTGCAATGACTTGCTTCGACGGTGCGGTCGTTTCCCAATAGAATTTACCCGGACGCTCAACTTTCATCACCCCTTTAAAGGTTTGATTCATATGTTGTGCAGTCAAACCTTTTTTCTGGGTCGCTCTTGGATTGGTTACCTTGGTGCTTTGTTCGAAATTTGCCGTCATGCTACGCACATGATTGAGCTGCTTGACCAGACTGGCTGTTGCCTGTTGCTCCGAAGCTGCCACAGGTGCAGCAAACACGGTTGTACTCATCACCGGTGCTAAAGTCACTGCACCCAGAGCCATAGCACAGACGGTTTTACGAAGCATATTCATAATTTCACCCTTATATTTTGCGTGATCGCAATTTATTTGATAGCTCATCTTAAACGAAAATTAAAAGCTAAAATGATAGAAAATAAGAACTTTTGTATTGTTATTAATTCGAAATCGGTTTTTTTGTTCATCATTATGAAGATTTCAGGACAATTTTTACATTATGGAATGTCGCTTAATCTGCCTATTAATTTTCAGGCATAAAAAAACCCACAAAAGTTGTGGGTTTTTTTCTATCTCAGCGAATTACGCATCAACAGATACGTAGCGACGGCCAAATTGACCTTTCACTTCGAATTTTACTACGCCATCAGCAGTAGCAAATAATGTATGGTCACGACCCATACCAACGTTTTGACCAGCGTGGAATTCAGTACCACGTTGACGAACGATGATGTTACCTGCAGTTACAGTTTGACCACCGTAAACTTTAACACCTAACATCTTAGGATTCGAATCACGACCGTTCTTAGTCGAACCACCGGCTTTTTTAGTTGCCATGTCTATTTACTCCTCGTAATTAGCCTGAAATAGCTGTAATTTTCAACTCAGTGAACCATTGACGGTGACCTTGTTGTTTACGGTAGTGTTTACGACGACGCATTTTGATGATGCGGATTTTGTCGTGACGACCATGGCTAACTACTTCAGCAGTTACAGTAGCACCAGCAACAACTGGAGCACCGATTTGAATGCTTTCACCGTTAACAAGCATCAATACGTCATCAAACGTAATAGTCGCGCCAGTTTCAGCTTTCAATAATTCTACTTTAAGGGTTTCACCCTCAACTACACGGTGCTGTTTACCACCGCTTTGGATTACTGCGTACATAATGTACTCCAAACAAGCCCGTGTCGTCGTGCCGATAAAGGAATATATCGAACTTAAGACGTACGCCACTGGGGGGATATCTAAGGGCGAGGATTTTAAGGGATATTCAAAAAAACAACAAGCCATTTTACTGAAATAATAATGAGCAGGATGCGCTAATTATTTAACTATTAAATAATTTCTATCAAATCAAATACTCAAGATATATTCAGCAACAAAATAATACAGCAGAAATCCGGCCAGTTTGATTAATATACTCAGCCTGACGAATAGGGCGATGCCCTGACCTTTCCTGATTTTTTATGGCTCGAAATATGGATCGAATCTACATAAGATCTATAAAAAGCTGATTTTTAGTGGAGTTTATGCATTTCTTAGGTTTCACTCATGTTATAAATTGTTAAACTACGCCCAGCGATTTACCAGACTAGAGGTTTTCTTTCACATGACCATCGACTTTAAGCAAGACATTCTCGCGCCTGTTGCTAACGACTTTGCTGCGATGGACACATTCATTAATGAAGGAATTACCTCAAAAGTTGCATTAGTGATGGCTGTCAGCAAACATGTGGTAGAAGCGGGTGGCAAACGTATGCGCCCGATTATGTGCCTTTTGGCCGCCAAGGCGTGTGGTGCTGAAAATTTAGAACCGCACCGCAAACTGGCTGCAATCATTGAGATGCTGCATACCGCAACACTGGTGCATGATGATGTGGTGGATGAGTCTGGCCTGCGCCGTGGCCGCCCGACGGCCAATGCCACCTGGAATAACCAGACTGCGGTTTTAGTCGGTGACTTTCTGATTTCACGTGCTTTTGATTTGCTGGTCGATCTGAACAACATGGTGTTGCTCAAAGATTTTTCGACCGGTACCTGTGAAATTGCTGAAGGTGAAGTGCTGCAACTACAATCCCAGCATCAACCGGAAACCACTGAAGCGACTTATTTGAATATTATTCATGGCAAAACTTCGCGCCTGTTTGAACTGGCCACCGAAGGTGCCGCCATTTTGTCGGATAAAGATGAATTCCGTCAGCCTTTAAAAACCTTTGCCGGACATTTCGGCAATGCTTTCCAGATTATTGATGACATTTTAGATTACACTTCCGATGCGGACACGCTCGGCAAAAATATTGGTGATGATCTCATGGAAGGTAAACCGACCCTGCCATTGATTGCGGCACTGAAAAACACCACCGGTGAGCAACATGAAATCATCCGTCGCAGTATTGCGACTGGCGGTACGGAACATCTGGAACAGGTCATTCAAATTGTCAATGAATCTGGTGCGCTGGATTATTGCCGTCAACGTGCTACAGAAGAAACTGAAATTGCAATTGATGCCTTACAGGCATTACCTGACTCCGAATATCGTCAGGCCCTGATTAATCTGGCCAAACTGGCCCTACACCGAATTCAGTAACTTTTAAACTCGCCTATGCATATTAATTTTCTAGATCTTTTTCAAAACATGCAACACCAGCTTGAACAACCTCGGGCGGTGCTGGATGAAAATCTTCTGATTGAACTGGTTGAAAGAATCAGACCAGAAGACAGCAGAAATACCGAAGAGATCGAAGCGAAATTCAATGCATTTATCCGGGCTTTATTACTCACCCCGAATGCGGTTGCCACGCTTCAAACCTTTACCCTGCGGATCATTAACCGCTATAAACAAACCGGTCTGTTTTCCGATACCGGTATTTTGTCTCTGGATGGGTTCTGGAACCAGCTGAATCAGCGCCTTGGCGCGCATGTCTTACCGCTGATTCCCGACCATCAGCAACTCCAGGAATTATTCCGCAAGGTTTTTTATCAGCGTACCGATAAATACTGGCTGGATTATTTTGATGAAGATGACTGGCAACGTTTATTTTCAGTCCTGAATCAGGGACATTCCAATCAGCCTGAAAAAACCCGAATTAAAGACCAACTGATCAAGGCATTGACCATTTTGTCTTACCGGATCAGTGGTATTGGTCTGCACCCTGAATTTATTAATGCCCAGCCTGAACTGATGGAATATGAATCTCCTTTTCTGGTACAGAATCGTGAGATTAACGAGTTTATTCAGGAATATAAAAAACGTTACAACACAGTCACCCTAGTCGATTCGATTACCCCACCGGATGCCTCACAAGCACTGGTGATGCTGGAACAATGTCATGATGTCGTGGCCAAGATTCGCCGTTCTACCAAGCGGACTGGCGTCAGTGTCAGCCTGACCTATATGCTGGCACTGCTAGAACAGTGTCTGGAACGGGTTGAGATTCTGCTGAATATGGTCATGGATGACGATGATCTGCGTTATCAATCCATTGGCCTATTTATGGCGGACATTACTGAAGCAATTTATAGCGAACGCAGTGTGCGGGCCCTGCTGGCCACCAATAGTGAACTTTTGGCTTTACAGGTCACTGAAAATGCCAGCAAGACCGGTGAGCATTATGTGAGTACCGACAAGCAAGGCTTTCTGGCCATGTATAAATCGGCTGCAGGTGCTGGTGCCATCATCGCGACAATGGCCACCTTAAAAGTTCTGATGACACGCCTCACCATGGCTCCGTTAATGCAGGCTTTTAGCTACAGCATGAACTATTCGCTAGGCTTTATGCTGATTCATGTCCTGCATTTTACCGTAGCGACCAAACAACCGGCGATGACTGCTGCCGCACTGGCGGCTACTGTACAGCAGCGTAAAGGCTCGAAAATGGCTCAAATTGCCGAGCTGGCCGCGCTGATTGTAAATATCATCCGCACCCAGTTTGTCGCCATTTTGGGCAATATTTCGATTGCAATTCCTGTAGCAGCATTGATTACCCTGCTGTGGGATTTTGCGCTGCATGAACCTTTAATGAATCATGCCAAGGCTGCCAAAACCCTGCATGACCTGAATCCTTTTACTTCGTTGGCAATTCCGCATGCAGCGATTGCCGGGGTATGTCTGTTCCTGTCCGGATTATTGGCCGGTTATTTTGACAATATGGCCGTTTATCGCAAAGTCGGTCCGCGCCTGAAAGCCCATGTGCGGTTATCGCAGCTGATGGGGCAAGAGCGTCTTTACCGTTTTGCTGACTATATCGAACGTAATTTGGGTGCATTGGCGGGTAATTTTATTTTCGGAATCATGCTCGGCAGTATGGGCACCATTGGTTTTATTCTCGGTCTGCCACTGGATATTCGCCATATCGCTTTTGCCTCTGCCAACTTTATTCAAGGCCTGATTACCATCAATGGCCCTGATATCGGCTTGATCGTAGTGTCTTTTCTGGGTGTGTTACTCATTGGCCTGACCAACTTGTTTGTCAGTTTCACTCTGACGATTATTGTAGCCTTACGCGCACGCCGGGTGCGTTTTGAACAGTGGAAACCTTTGGCAAAACTGGTCATGACGCACTTCCTGACCCGACCTAGTGATTTCTTCTGGCCACCCAAGCAAAGCATTGAAATTGACGAAAATCATACATCGACAAAAACTCAAAACTGAGATAATTACACTATATTTAGCAACAAATTCCTTACGAAAAAAATGGAATTCGCATAAAATACGCACACTTGAAAAAAAGTGTACTGACAAGTACACTTTGCTTCAGACAATTGGCCGATCTGCGAACGGTTAAAAGAACAAGGATTTTTGGCATGCATTACTTGTTACTTTTTGTCGGTATTTTATTTTTAATTTTCAGTGTGTTCATCCTGAATATTCCCGCTTTAAGCAAGCTCGACTTGCAGGCTGTGGAATGGATGAGGCTGTATCGCACCGAGTTTTGGAATCAAATTACTCAGTCCTTATCCCTAATAGGTGGCATGCCATTTGTATTATTTTTATCCACACTATGGTGTATTGCATTGCTGTGGTATAAAAAGTATACAAACGCAATTTTTATATGTATCGGAATTATCGGAGGAATTCTCCTAGCTTGGCTGTTGAAATTTGCAATTGCCCGACCCCGACCACCAGAATCCTTGCATCTGGTTGAAAGCTTCGGAAGTTCCTTTCCAAGTGCCCATAGTCTATATGCGGCCTGTCTGGCTTGTTTGGCAATTTACATCCATCGGCAACATTCCCGTTATACCCTCATCGTGATCGGTGCAGTGGTATGGATGCTGATGATGGGGATCTCAAGAGTTTATCTGGGCGTACATTTTCCTTCAGATGTCATATCCGGCTGGAGTATCAGTTTTATTTGGATTTCGTTGTGGTATATGGTCTGGATCAGATATTGCGCGGCTCACAAATAAGAAAATTTAGATATAAATCTAATTAGAGGTGGAATAATGATGTCTGCAAAGCTTTGGGCACCTGCCCTGACTGCTTGCGCATTGGCAACAAGTCTTGCACTTGTTGGTTGTAGCAAAGATCCTAAAGAGGGCCAGCAAGCTGGTGCTCAACAACAAATGCCACCGACTGAAGTCGGTGTTCTTGTTGCACAACCGCAAAGTGTAGAGCAGTCTGTAGAGCTCTCAGGTCGTACAACAGCATTTGAAATTTCAGACGTACGTCCACAAGCCAGTGGCGTGGTGCTTAAACGCTTGTTCACGGAAGGCAGCTATGTGCGTGAAGGTCAGGCCTTGTATGAAATCGATTCAAGCACCAACCGCACTACAGTGGACAATGCTCGTGCAGCGATTGCCCGTGCTGAAGCCAATCTGGGCGTATTGCGTGTGAAGGAAGGCCGTTACCGTCAACTGGTCGGTACCAATGCCATTTCCAAACAGGAATATGATGACATCGCGGCACAGGTCAAACTGGCTGAAGCTGATTTGAATGCCAATCGCGCAACTTTGCGTAATGCCGAAATCAACCTGGGCTATTCGACTGTACGCGCTCCGATTTCAGGCCAGACCAACCGTTCATCGGTGACGGCGGGTGCTTTGGTAACAGCGAATCAGCCAGAGCCATTGGTGACAATTCAGCGTCTAGATCCAATCTATGTAGATATCAACCAGTCAAGTGCCGAGCTTTTACGTTTACGTCAACAGCTTAATCAAGGCAGCTTGAACAGTTCGAACAACACCAAAGTCAAGTTAAAGCTTGAAGATGGCAGTATCTACCCGGTTGAAGGCCGTCTTGCATTCTCCGATGCCAGCGTGAACCCGGAAACAGGTACTGTGACTTTACGTGCAGTATTCCCGAACAAAAATCACCTGCTTTTGCCAGGTATGTTTGCCACTGCGCAAATCGTACAGGGTGAAGTACCGAATGCTTTCCTGATTCCGCAAGCAGCTTTGACCCGTACCCCAACAGGTCAGGCGATGGCGATGCTGGTCGGTGCTGACAATAAAGTGACGCCACGTCCAGTGACCACCGTTGGTTCCCAAGGCAGCAACTGGATTGTGACCGAAGGTCTGAATCCAGGCGATAAAGTAATTGTAGATGGTATTGCGAAAGTAAAACCTGAACAGCAAGTTGTACCAAAACCTTATCAACCTCAAGCTGCTGCGCCACAAGGTGCTGCACCGCAACAGCCTGCAACGAGCGAGAAAAAGGCAGATGATACTAAAGAGAAACCTGAACAAAAACCTGCTGCAAATGCATAAGGAGTAATGGTTCATGGCTCAATTCTTTATTCATCGCCCGATTTTCGCTTGGGTGATTGCATTGGTGATTATGCTGGCGGGTATTTTAACCATCAGCAAAATGCCGATTGCACAATATCCAACCATCGCGCCACCCACCGTGACTATTTCTGCGACTTATCCGGGTGCATCTGCTGAAACTGTTGAAAATACAGTGACCCAGATCATCGAGCAGCAAATGAACGGTATGGATGGCTTGCGCTATATCTCGTCCAACAGTGCGGGTAATGGTTCTTCGTCTATTTCCTTGAACTTTGACCAGGGTGTCGATCCTGATATCGCACAGGTCCAGGTTCAAAACAAATTACAGTCTGCGACTGCCCTGTTGCCTGAAGATGTACAACGTCAGGGTGTGCGAGTGACCAAATCGGGTGCAAGCTTCTTGCAAGTTTTGGCATTCTATTCACCTGATAGCAGCCTGACTGCAGATGACATCAAAGACTATGTTAACTCGAATATTGCTGAACCTTTAAGCCGTGTGGCCGGGGTCGGTGAAGTTCAGGTCTTTGGTGGTTCTTATGCGATGCGCATCTGGCTGGATCCAGCCAAAATGGCAAGCCTGCAAGTAACGCCAAGTGATATTGCCACTGCAATCCGTACCCAAAACGCACAGGTTGCCGTAGGTCAGTTGGGTGGTGCGCCTGCAGTTCAAGGACAAGTGTTAAATGCGACGGTAACGGCTCAAAGTCTGTTACAAACGCCGGAACAGTTCAGCAATATCTTCCTGAAAAATGCCACTTCTGGTGCGCAGGTTCGCTTAGGTGATGTTGCACGAGTTGAACTCGGTGCAGATAACTATCAGTTTGATTCTAAATTTAATGGCAAACCGGCTGGTGGTGTAGCAATCAAGCTTGCGACTGGCGCCAATGCCCTGGATACCGCACAAGCGGTTGAAGAACGCTTAAAACAGTTACGTCCGAACTATCCGCAAGGCATGGTCGACCAACTGGCGTTTGATACAACACCATTTATTGAACTGTCGATTAAGAGTGTAGTTAAAACTCTGATCGAAGCGATTATTCTAGTATTCCTGGTGATGTTCCTGTTCTTGCAGAACTGGCGTGCCACCATCATTCCAACCATGGCAGTTCCAGTCGTAGTATTGGGTACATTTGCCGTCATTAACATCTTTGGCTTCTCGATTAATACCCTGACCATGTTTGCCATGGTATTGGCGATTGGTCTTCTGGTCGATGACGCGATTGTTGTGGTCGAGAACGTCGAACGGGTCATGGTGGAAGAACATCTGGATCCGGTTGCTGCAACTGAAAAATCGATGAAACAGATTTCTGGCGCATTGATTGGTATTACCTCGGTGCTGTCGGCAGTATTCGTTCCAATGGCTTTCTTCGGTGGAACCACCGGGGTCATTTATCGCCAGTTCTCGATTACGCTGGTAACAGCGATGGTCTTGTCACTGGTGGTTGCCTTAACCTTTACTCCTGCCCTGTGTGCGACCCTGCTGAAACAGCATGATCCGAACAAGCCGGAAAGTAATGGTATTTTTGCGCGTTTCTTCCGCTGGTTTAATAGCAGTTTTGACAAGGTCTCTGTGAAATATCAGGGCGGCGTCAACCGCATGACCCACAGCAAGATTTTCTCAGGTGTGGTGTATGCCGTGGTACTGGGTATTATTGTGCTGTTGTTCCAGAAACTGCCTTCTTCGTTCCTACCGGATGAAGACCAGGGCGTGGTCATGACGCTGGTTCAGTTACCGCCAAATGCAACCTTGGAACGTACCGACAAAGTGGTCAGCACCATGACCAACTATTTCTTGGAAAACGAGAAAGAGCATGTCGAATCCGTCTTTAGTGTGGCAGGTTTCTCCTTCACGGGTGTGGGACAAAACGCAGGTCTGGCATTTATTAAACTGAAAGACTGGTCAGAGCGTCACAGTCCGGAATCTCAAATCGGTGCCATTATTCAACGTGGTATGGCGCTGAACATGATTGTCAAAGATGCGTCTTACATCATGCCACTGCAATTACCTGCAATGCCTGAACTGGGTGTGTCGGCTGGCTTTAACTTACAGCTCAAAGCTGCAAGTGGTCAAAGTCATGATCAGCTCCTGGCAGCACGTAATACGATTCTCGGTCTAGCAGCACAAGACTCGCGTCTGGCTGGTGTACGTCCGAATGGTCAGGAAGATAATCCACAGTACCGTGTCATTGTCGATCATGCACAAGCCGGTGCATTGGGCGTGAGTGTTGCTGAAATTAACAGCACCATGGGTATTGCTTGGGGCGGTTCGTATATCAATGACTTCATTGATCGCGGTCGTGTCAAGAAAGTCTATGTTCAGGGTGAAGCTGGCTCGCGTATGATGCCGGAAGATCTGGACCAATGGTATGTGCGTAATAACCGCGGTGAAATGGTGCCATTCTCGGCGTTTGCCACAGGCGAATGGACCTACGGTTCACCACGTCTTGAGCGTTATAACGGCGTATCTTCGATGAACATTCAGGGTACACCTGCTCCGGGTATCAGTTCAGGTGATGCGATGGTGGCCATGGAAGAAATCGTGGCGAAGTTACCAGAAATGGGCTTACAAGGTTTCGATTTCGAATGGACAGGTCTGTCTTTGGAAGAGCGTGAATCTGGTGCACAGGCGCCGTTCCTGTATGCCTTGTCACTGCTGATCGTCTTCCTGTGTCTGGCAGCCCTGTATGAAAGCTGGTCGATTCCGTTCTCGGTTCTAATGGTGGTGCCATTGGGTATTGTTGGTGCATTATTACTTACCTTTGGTGGAATGGTATTGCTGCAAAACCCGAACCTGTCGAATAACATTTACTTCCAGGTGGCGATTATTGCCGTGATTGGTCTTTCTGCGAAAAACGCGATCTTGATTGTCGAGTTTGCGAAAGAATTGCAGGAACAAGGTGAAGAGTTATTTGAAGCGACCTTGCATGCGGCAAAAATGCGTTTACGTCCAATTATCATGACCACATTGGCCTTTGGTTTTGGTGTATTACCGCTTGCCCTGGCTTCAGGTGCAGGTGCAGGTAGCCAGCACTCAGTCGGTTATGGTGTACTCGGCGGCGTGATCAGCTCGACCTTGTTAGGTATCTTCTTTATCCCGGTATTCTACGTGTGGATTCGAAGTGTCTTTAAATACAAACCAAAACAACAAAATCAGGAGTATAAGTCGTAATGCAAAATGTATGGTCTATTACAGGTCGTAGCATTGCGGTATCTGCCCTTGCGCTTGCTTTGACGGCTTGTCAAAGCATGCGCAGTCCAGAGCCGGTTGCGCAGGCAGATATCCCGAGCAGCTATATCAATGCGTCTGGTACTTCTGTAGCAGAACAAGGTTATAAAAACTTTTTTGCTGATCAGCGCCTGTTACAGGTGCTGGATCTGGCATTAAACAATAACCGTGATTTGCGTATTGCTGCCCTCAATATTCAACGAGCTCAGCAACAGTATCAGATTACTGAAAACAACCAGTTACCGACGATTGGTGCCAGTGGTAGCGTATTACGCCAGGACACCATGAATTCCCAGAATCGTGGTGCAGTGACGACTTATAATGTCGGACTGGGTGTAACTGCGTATGAACTGGATTTTTGGGGACGTGTCCGCAGCTTGCGTGACAATGCGCTAGATAACTTCCTAGCGACCCAAAGTGCGCGAGATGCGACGCAAATTGCCTTGATTGGTCAGGTATCTCAGGCTTGGCTTAGCTATTCGTTTGCCAATGCCAATCTGGCTTTAGCTGAACAAACGCTGAAAGCCCAGCTTGAATCTTTCAATCTGAACAAAAAACGTTTTGATGTCGGGATTGATAGCGAGCTTCCAGTACGTCAGGCACAGATCTCGGTTGAAACCGCACGTAATGATGTTGCGAATTACCGCACTCAGGTAGCACAGGCACAAAACCTGTTAAACCTGCTGGTCGGTCAGCAAGTGCCTGCGAATTTATTACCAGCACAACGCGTGACCCGCATCACCTCCAATACTGCATTGGGTTCAGGCTTGCCAAGTGATCTATTGATCAACCGTCCAGATGTTCGTGCAGCAGAATACCGCCTGTCTGCGGCAGGTGCCAATATTGCGGCAGCACGTGCACGTCTGTTCCCGACAATTAGTTTGACCGGTTCAGCAGGTTATGCCTCTACTGATTTAGGCGACCTGTTTAAATCAGGTAGTTTTGCCTGGTCATTTGGTCCGAGTCTGGATATTCCAATTTTTGATTGGGGTACCCGTCAGGCCAATATCCGTATTTCTGAAACCGATCAGCAAATTGCCTTGTCAGATTACGAAAAGTCGATTCAGACTGCTTTCCGTGAAGTGAATGATGCCTTGGCAGTACGTCAGAATATTGGTGACCGTCTTGCAGCTCAGCGCCGTCTGGTCGAAGCAACCAACACCACCTATCGCTTGTCACAGGCACGTTTCCGCGCCGGAATTGACAGCTATCTGACGGTACTGGATGCACAGCGTGCGTCTTATGCAGCAGAACAAGGTTTGTTATTGCTTGAACAGGCCAATCTGAACAATCAGGTTGAAGTCTACAAAACCCTGGGGGGCGGCTTGAAAGTCAATACGACGGATATCTTGCCGAATACACCGTCTGTATCTGAACAGCGCCGTGCGGCAGAACAACCAGCGCAATAAATTCCAGACAGATCAGGAAAAGCTCACTTCGGTGGGCTTTTTTTATTGCATTTTCGAGGCAGTTTTCCTATTGTCATAGACCAGCGATTTATTTAGAAAACATGCACATGTTACTTAGCAATCTGGAATCTGTACCGGGACATACCATTCGCCAGCAAATTGATGTGGTGTATGGCAGTACCGTACGCAGCAAACATGTCGGACGTGACTTACTGGCCGGCCTGAAAAATATTGTCGGTGGTGAGCTTACCGCCTATACCGAACTGCTGGAAGAATCCCGTCAGGAAGCCATGAACCGTATGATTGAAAAAGCCCGTAGTATGGGTGCCAATGCGATTGTCGGCATTCGTTTCTCGACCTCTAATATTGCCCAAGGTGCTTCTGAACTCTTTGTTTATGGGACAGCCGTAGTCGTTGATCCGATCATGCCGAAATTACCCGACCCTTTTCCGCAGGCAGATTAAAACATGGATGGTTTAATTCTCCAGATCATCATTTTTGCCATTCTGTTTAGTGTTGGTTTCGGTTTTGGACGTTATAACGAAGGTAAACATTTTCGTTATCTGGATGAACAGGAACAGCGTCTGGCCTATATCCGGGTGAACAATAGCCGCTTCGCTGTGTCTGAATATTCCGGACAGATGATCAGCAGCAATGTGGTCATTTCCCATGATTATTTTAAATATGCGATTGCCAATGTACAGAATATGCTTGGTGGCCGTCTGACCAGCTATGAAAGTGTAGTAGAACGTGCACGACGTGAAGCGATTGTACGTTTAAAACTCGAAGCCGAAAAAATCGGGGCGACTCAGATTATGGGTATTCGGCTCAGCACCACTGAACTCGGTATGCAAGGTGGCATGGTGGAAGTCTTTGCTTATGGCACTGCAATCCAACAACCTGCTCAATCGATCTAAACCTCGGTTCAGAAAAAAATTTATTGAGATGATCACGCCTGCTGCGCGATCCGCGCAGTCAAATTGCTCAACTCGAATCAGTTCGACACCTTTAGGATGAAATGTCGTAGAGGAAATAACTAAGGCTGCTACTCAGGCCGTTGCAATCTTCTTTATTGCAAACGGTTCTGTGTTAGGATCTTGAGAAGTCAGCAAAACAAATATAAATGGCATGATGCAGCTTCTTCAATCTATAAAAACGGCACTACAATCCCGTCTGTATTTCTTTATTATTTTCCCAGCCATCATTGGATTTTATCTGGTTTTACAGACAGTCACCCCTTTGAGCTGGTCAAGCTGCCTGTTGATCAGCTGGAATATCGCGATTTACGCTTATTTATTATTGACCATAAAAAAACTCTGGCGTATTGATCATGCTCATATTCTGCAACGCGCCATGCAACAAGATGCCAGCAAATGGATCATTCTGTTTCTAGTGATCATCACCCTGATCATGTGTTTTATTGCGATTATTATTGAAATTAATCATTTACCCCAAGACACCACTATTCGAACCGGTTATTTAATCTTGTCAGTTCTGACCCTTATTTCAGCCTGGTTCTTGATGCATACGATTTTTGCAATTCATTATGCACATGACTTTTATTTGGCGCTCGACAAACAGCAACAAGGTGGACTGGATTTTCCCAATACCACCAGACCGACTTATCCAGACTTTTTATATTTTAGTTATATCATCGGGACTTCTGCGCAAACTGCAGATGTATCCATTACTTGCCAATCCATGCGGGTTTTAAATACCCTACATTTGCTTTTGGCTTACGGATTCAATACCACCATTCTGGCCATCAGCATTAATGTAACGGCAAACTTTATCAGCACTTAAAAAGTTTTTTGGATAGTGGCAGTACCCTGAAAATAGCGATCTACCGCCCAATCAGCTACCACTACCCTGCGTCTAACCTGACCAGTTTTTAAATTAGGTCAATCACAGTATTTGATTGCTTCAAGCGGTGAGACCTTTACGCAATTCATCTTCGACGATGCTGAGTTCAATTTCACTAAATTTACGAATCTCACCTTCAGCATGCTTTTCTAGCATGCCACCCAGCAAAGGCACTTTGACTTTGACTGTCCAGTTTAACTGGAACTGGATCTGGTCTTCATCTCCAGTGACTGCACGCTGACAGATGGCCTCGATCGGCAAGTTCGCACCGAGTTGTACCGTCGAAGTCATTTCATTCAGATCACTGACATCGGTACGCTGCAAACGGAATGCATCTTTGAGTAATTTTTTTGCGATATCCGGAATATTAACATCCAGATTATAAGCGCGTTTCAGGGTATACATATGCCCCTGCTTTTCCGAAACCAGGATTTCCAAGTTTTGCGCAGGAATTCGATGGCAAACTGCCTCATGCAAACGAATATCATTGGCCAAACGCTTAAATTCATCAATAGACACGCCATTGATAATTGCTTTCACGGTGAACTGATGTGCCATGCTATTTTTTCCTTATTTTTATTACGATATTCGCCTATGCCACTCTCGGCTGATGCGAATAAAAATCAGATACAGAGATGACTCTGCAATTTATATCAACTTTATAGCGGATGTCATTATTCTTTTATCGGGAAATACCGGCAATCCGGTCAATGTTTGCAACATAGTTTTACTGAAAGCTGTGACTGTTCACAGCTGATCTGTAGCTGCGCTTCGCCATAATAGATCACGGCATGAAACTCATCAGCACCATCATCTAGACCGGAAATATAGTATTCTGTACCAACCGGAAAATCCTGCAACCAGTCAACCTTATAAAAATCCGAGACCGAATCAAACTGCAAATACTGTTCAGGCTCAGCTTGGATCTTCATCGCCAGAGCAATAAACTTCTGTAATTGTGCTTGATGAAAATCAATGATCATAGTATTTCTGCCTTTTTAGTCCGGATCATTGCTCGCCAGACTTCGTACATTTTAAATGACTATTTCGAGGATACGACTCGCGAGTTTTGAGGTTTTTCTAGCGCAAGATTATGGCTTAAAGGAGATAAATTATATGGGCTATTTCCGCCAAGGGGCAGAAAAAATCTGAGCTAAGGCATGAGATACCTTTTCTGAATTACAATGGCTTAAGTACATAGCCTGAGATCTTCAATCGTACAGAATGACTGAAAGTTGTGTTCTAAGCACAGTCAGAATGCAAAAGTTCCCTGCGGATTTCCTGCCGGTGCTCTTCTCCAAAACGGTCGACATGTGCATAGAATACGCCATAGCGACCGACATAATATTCCAGTGACTGATCATAAAAATTCCAGAAAATAGACCATTCGCCTAAGTCCATCTGACGAATCTGGGTGCCACTGTGCATCGGCATTTTTTGTAATAGTTCTTGCTGTAACTGTTCGGCCTGTGCCCGATTCTCAATATGCACCTGCCGTTGAAAGAATAGCTGTGCCACATCGTCAAACAGTTCCAGTTCATAAGCATCCACCAGATGTACTTGCTGCTCTTGCTCGATGACCTCTTGCTCTGTCATGCTGGAAATCTGTGCCGGTTTTTCTGGACGCTGACGCGCCAGATGGCGCTGAGCTTTATAGATCTTTCTGCCGACGATCCAGGCAGCATTCAACATGAATAAAACACATAACAGGAGCAGTAATTTCAGCATGGTGGATGATCTCATGTGACTAATTTTATTTTTATGGTTATAGGATCAAGATTCATTTGAATAGTCCCTTTTGACCCAGCATACGTCTATTTTTTATACAGTGCAAACTTGAGGCTTATTTTTACTATTTATCTTCTCTGCTTGCTCATTTTACCCAGATTCGAACTTCGATTTATTTAAAAATTGATTTACTTTGATTTTTTATTTTTAACTCCCTAATGAGATTCAAGAACTTGAGATAAACAAACAGGACAAATCAGTAACAGAACAGATCTTCACATGGATAAATCACGGAAAATATTCTCAAAAAACTACAATATTGTTCTGTTTTTTACCCTCTTCTTTTTTATCAAATAAACCTTCCCTATAAATGTTCGAGAAAATGAATAATATTATGATTCGTGAAGGGAGGGTCGAAGATATACCTCAAATTATTCAGGTCATTCATGACAGCATTCAGTCCTGTGTACTGGATCATCAGCGTGAAGAAAGCAAAATTCAAACCTGGCTAGAAAAGTTTGATCATGCCAGCCTGATTGTCGATATGCTGTATAACGATTGCTGGGTTTATCTCATATATGACAAGGTCGTCGGATTCTTATTGGTCAGTGATGCTGGAGAAATCCGGATGCATTATGTGGCCCAACACTGCCAAAGACTGGGGTTCGGCACCGAGTTATTTCAACAAATGCATCGCACTTTATTAAAGAAAAAAATTCATCAGATTGAAATACAATCTACCCAAACTGCCTTAAGTTATTATCAGCACTGCGGCTTTCATCCACATTCTGCCGAGTCAGAAGATGAATCGCGCTATCTGTATAAATATGTTTTTTAATCGACCTCTTTTTCAATTTTTAACTGATCACGTCCTGCCTGTTTAGCGGCGTAGAGCTGCACATCTGCCGCTTTCATCAATTCATGAATATCTGCATAGCCATGGTTTTGTTCAACCCAGGCCGCGCCCATACTAACCGTAACATAATCTTTTGCATCTGGCCGATTCAGATGTTGCATACGCTGTTCCCGAATCTGGTTTAACACATTTTTCAGATTTTTCAGGGCAGTTTGCACCGGCATTCTAGTGAGCAGAATCGCAAACTCTTCACCACCATAACGTGCCAGATAGCCAGATGGTGGCAAAGCAGCTTGAATAATCCTAACCAGATTTTTCAGGATTTCATCCCCTTTTAAGTGGCCATAATAGTCATTATAGTTTTTAAAAAAATCGACATCGAGCATGGCAAAAATCAAGGTATGTTGCGGCTGTTGTTGGGTTTGTAAAAACTGCTGCTGGATTTCATGATTTAAGGCACGCCGGTTAAAAGCCCCGGTCAATGCATCAATATTCATCTGCTGTTCCAGTTTGGCATTCACTTCACGCAGCTGCTGAGTGCGTTCTTTGACTTTTTGATCAAGCGAATTATTGAGCGCGATCAGGTTCAGGTTTAGCTGTTCAGTCTCATAAGTTTGATGTGCATAATGTCTGGACTGCTGAAACATAATTAGTAAGGCATAGATACTGGTTGAGATAAAGAACAGATGCGTGGTTTTAATTACATTGATCAGCAACAGATAATCATTCAAAAAGGTGACACAAAGGAAAATAATCGCAATCAGATTTAAACGCGAATAATGCTCTTTATAACGTAAGGTCTGATAAAAGCCGTAAATAAAATTACCGATGATGACCAAGGCAAAAATTGCACTAAATAGGGCCAGACGTTCGAATATCTCAGGAGGTGAAAATAGGGTAAAAATAATGTTAAAGACAAGTAATGCCACCGCGATATAATAAATCACCGGATTTAAATAGCGCCGGTTAAACAGATGCATATAACTGAGAAAAAAGAAGGCAGCAATAAAAGTAAACAGATACTCTAAGCGGGTTCCCCACAGCCAGTTGATATTGGTAAATACCGAATAGGCATAAGGTGCAGAAAACAGGTTATGCAGGGCCAAAAAGACAATAAACCAGCCAAAAACAAAGATACTTTTACTGTTACGTTCTCGTGATCCCCTGAATACCGAAAATAGAATGGTAAACACCCCCACCCCAAGTACCGCCCCACACACCATGGCGATAATCATCATGAGCTGCTGGAATTGGCGATTGATGGTAGCTGCAACGCCGATCTGCATTGGTCGTTCGAGACCGCCATGCAAGTGGGTATAATTGGAAGCCTGAATGCTTAAAGTAATATATTCAGTGTCTGGAACAAAATAGCCAATACGCGGTGCTTTTTCAGTCACTTGTTTTTCAGGTGTGGTACTGATTTCTCCGAGCCGGACAATAAACTGTCCATTGACATATACCCGATAGGCACCGTATTGGGTCGGAATCCGAATCGCGATGCGTCGCCCGAGAAATTCTTTCGGAATTTTAAAATAACCAATAAAGGTACCGTAGCCAGAGTTTGAACCCGCTAGAGTTTTAAAAGAGGCTGGCAATTCAACTGTTTTTGACTGGAGTACGGGGCTGGGCTGAACAATAAACTGACTCGGATAAAACAGCCATTTTCCCTGCAAAGGACTCGTGCTATGTTCGGTAAAATGAACTTCAGTAATATGGTCGTGAGATTGCTGCTGAAATGACGGCGAAGGGAGTTCATCCTGAGCGATTGCTGAACTTATGATGCAAGTCATCCAGCTCAAGGCACAGACAAATACGAAGAAACAGACATTCCTTATCGAGTTATGCAAATACGTTCTATCTCAAGATAATTCTTTATTATTCTTATAATTTACAAGGAATATTTTTGATTTCAAATCTTTTTAGATGTTTTTTGTAGCTTATCCGGCACAGCCTATTTTGAAGCAACTGCACCGAAACCAGCGTATATCTTTGAATAAAAAATATAACTTATGTTCAGCAAGTTAAATCATTTTAATCACGTGTTTTTACATCAAACAGTTCAATTTCAAAAATCAGGTTGGAATTGGCTGGAATGACTTTACCCATTTTACGTTCGCCATAGGCCAAATGTGCAGGCACCATCAGTTTACGCTTACCGCCAACTTTCATTCCCAGAATCCCCTGATCCCAACCTTTAATCACACGACCTGTGCCAATGACTGTTTCAAAATAATTACCGCGGTCAATTGAAGAATCGAACTTGGTTCCATCTTCCAGCCAGCCAGTATAGTGCGTGGTAATTAAGGCACCTTTTACCGCTTCTTTACCTTCGCCTACTTTTAAATCAATAATTTCAAGTTCGTTGATCATGGTTATTTACCTGAGAGGGGCATAAAATTCAAAGCTCAGTATAAACCGGATTGCTCTGTTTTTTTAAGTCTGGGCCATTGATGGGTTAAAAGCTGAGTTCCTGAATATTCTTGTCATTGAGTAAATGCTGGGTTAATTCTTGATGATTCTTGGCCGATCCCATCAGAATCCAGCGTCCGACAATCTGTTGATCAATTTTTTTTTGTGAGGAATGCACCACTTTTAACTGATAACGTTTAAATAACATTTCGTAGTGATCGGAATCATTCTGATCGAATGGGCAGACGATTTCATAGCTGCGTTCCTGATTCAGAGATTCAATGCCGCGCTGGACATACATCAATAGAACCAGCACCGCCATGACAATAAAAGTAGCCCAAATACTTAAGAGTTCATAGCCTGCACCGACCGCCATGCCGAGTGCTGCCGTCATCCAGATCGTGGTTGCGGTGGTAATTCCAGAAATACGGTTATCATCTTTCAGGATAACACCGGCACCCAGAAAACCCAGTCCAGTCAAGACATTAGCGGCCAGCCGGTCAGGATTGGCCACGCCTATTTTCAGAGAGATAATGGTAAATAAACAGGAACTCAGACTGACCATAATCATGGTACGCAGTCCGGCAGATTTACTATGATACTCACGCTCTGCACCAATAATTGCGCCGATCGCGACAGCCAGCAGTAAATCATAAAGTTCATGGTACATGGTGCAGCCCTGCGTATTCTTATCCCTCAGATATACGCAATTTGAGCTACAGGATACAAGTCCAGACTTGCATCCTTATTTGGCCTTATTGTAACTGTTCCCACTCCACCAGCACCTGGCCCTGATCACCGATCAAGGTCCATTCACCATCCATCACATTGAGCTGTAACTGCATGGTGCGTTCGCATAATTGTGGCAATGCGTCGGTGGTTGCGGTAGATAACTTCCACACTTCCACATTTTTTAAGGTTTTTAATTTGCTGCTGCGCTTATACCATTCATCCACCGCAGAACCATAGGTGACAACTGCGACCTGCTTGCAACGCGCACTGGCCTTTTTGACTTTATCTTCATCCGGGCTACCGACTTCAATCCATTTGACCAGTTGACCGGTCAGATCTTTTTCCCAGAGTGCCGGTTCATCGGTTTCAAAAAGATCCTTGGTAAATTCCAGCGCTTCATCGGCATAGCGTGCATAGGCCAAAATACGCACCATCAAGCGTTCAATGGTTTCTGAAGGATGCAGCGCCATCGTCAGCTGATAGTCTGCATAACGATGCGTATCCATGTCCGCAATATTCAAATCAACCTTATAAATCGTCGCTTTTAACGCCATCACATAATCCTCAAATTTGGCGCCTAGCATATAAGATTTAGCGCTATTTTGCTGAACAGATTTAGGCCAATAATTCATTCAGCGCACTAGAAACAGTACCATTATTTCTCTGGATCCATACGACATTGCATCAGGGCAGTTTCAAAGGCCAGCCAATCCCGTGACTGTTGATAAATCACTTCTACCCGGTTATCAATGCCTTCATCTGCCGACTGATAATTAAACTGCTCAGGATTAAAATTAAAGCTTTTCCAGCCTTGATCCGTATTAAAAATTCCCTTGATTCTGAGCCAGTCTTTTTGTTCACAGAGCAGATCCAGCAGATCATAAAAATTGAATTGCCAGCGTTTTGGCAATTTCCAGCCCGCAACCTGATAACCCTGCGCGCTTTCTACATAATGATAAGGCATTTGCTGAATCACTAAGGGCGTATCTGCTGAACGGGTGATCTGTTGCTGTTTTAACAAAGGCTGAATCTGACGGGCGGAACCCCGATAGTCCTGCTTGATCAGTTCGATATCGAGTTGTCCATGCTCGGTGAACAACCACTGTTGGGCATAAGGTTGATATTCTGTCTGAAGTTGCGTGAGTGCTGCGTGGTCTGCGGTTGTCATCAAGTCAGTATGTGAAATCACCACAATATGCGCTGCCTTGAGTTGGTCTGCGTACAGGTTTTGCTGAGTCCAGTCTCGATCATGCAAACGTGAACCATCTACCACTGTGACCAATGCCTGCATGTTTAAATGACTCTGCCAGTGCGGTTCGGTCAGCTGTTCCAGTAATTGGCCAGGATGCCCCAGTCCGGTAGGTTCGATAAACAGACGATCCGGTTTCACTTCTGACAGCAGGCGTGACAAGGCAATCTGCATCGGCAATTGGCTACTGCAACATAGACAACCACCCAACAGCTCTTTGACCGCATAACCCTGATCTTGCGGCAATAACTGCTGGTCTACCCCAATCTGGCCGAATTCATTCATTAGCACAGCCCAGATTTCCTGTTCCGGTTTTTGCTGTAATAAATGTTTGAGTAGTGTGGTTTTACCTGCACCCAAAAATCCGGAAATGATATGGACAGGAATAGCCTGCGACGCTGACAGAATTTTCAAAATCGACTCTCAAGAGATTGAATAGAAATAGCAATACTCTGCATTATAAAGCACAGTGTGACTTTAAAATGCGTGTTCTTCGCAAACACGGCGTGAAAATCACAGAGATAAAAATTAATGGAATGATCCAAAATTACCAATTTTCTATGTTAACTTTTATTTCAAATTTGATTTTTGAAATATTCATACACACTTTCATTAAATAAAACTCTGCATAATTAACAGAAATAAAACAATTTTCTCAGTTTTGTATCTGCTGGGTTATTCCCTGCGTGTCGCTTTTGTTAATTGATTTGCTCAGTAAAATTCCTGTGCTTAGGATGGGCATCTGTCGAATTGATGTGATGGTCAGCTCGGCAGATTACATGACATGAATAAAAGGATGCCAAAAATGAAATATGCACAAATCTTACTTGCCACTACGCTTACTGCTGCTGCAGCCACCAGCTTTGCTGACAGTAAAACCACAGATGCGAAAACCACCACTGCAGAAGAAAAAGTGATTGTGACTACCCAGGAATTACCTGAATCCAATGCCCCGGTTGCAGGTGCATCTGCAGAGCAGCCTGCTGCCTCTGAAGCTGCTGCGGAAACTACGACACCTGCAAAACCTGCTGCACGTTAAGTGATTGAACAACTCGTTTAATCCTTCAATGAAGATATCAGGGACAGTAATTCTCCAGTAGGCTTTGTCCTATACTGCCCCCGATATTATTCTATGCTGAATCATGCTTGATGCTGGTTCAGCATTTTTATTGCATAAAATCTATTTATCACCATAGTCAAAACTGATCATAGAATTAATACAGGCTATCAAATTTTTATTATTTTTATAATTAAAATCAATTATTTATTTAAAAACCACCTATTTCAATCCAATATCATCCATATACTTAAGCTACTATCGCCTAACTTGTTTCTGGCTTCTAACTGTCCCTTAATAGCATCAAATGCAAGTCGATTGAGTGGACATTCGCTATGAGCAATACTAATTACACTACTGAAGTGGCAATCCTTGGCGCCGGCCCTGTAGGCTTAACCATTGCCAACTATCTGAGCAAGCAAGGCGTAGCTGTCACGATTGTCGAGCAACTGGATAGTTTGATTGATTATCCACGTGCGATTGGAATCGATGATGAATCCTTACGTACCATTCAATCTTTGGGTTTAGTCGATCAAGTCTTACCGCATACCACTCCGAATCATGCGATGCGCTTCTTGACGCCTAAAGGTCGCTGTTTTGCAGATATTCAGCCTTTAACACGTGAGTTTGGTTTCTCGCGCCGTAATGCCTTTATTCAGCCACAAGTCGATAACGTCCTACTGCAAGGCTTAAAGCAATATAAAAACATCCAAGTGCTATTTTCTCGTCAATTGACTCAGTTTAGTCAAGATGCTGACGGCGTAACACTCAATCTGCAAAATAAAGAGGGCGATGCAGAAACCATCCGCGCTCAATATCTGATTGCCTGTGATGGCGGTAATTCTTATGTGCGCCGCAACCTGGGCATTGCCTTTGAAGGTGAAACCGCACCGAATCAATGGATCGTGATTGACCTTGAGAATGATCCGCTTGCTACACCACATATTTACTTATGTTGTGATCCGGTTCGTCCTTATGTATCAGCCGCATTGCCACATGGTATTCGCCGGTTTGAATTTATGGTTATGCCGGGTGAAACGCAGGAAGAACTGAGCAAACCGGAAAATATTGCCAAACTTCTGTCCAAGGTGTTACCAAGCACGGATGGTATTGAAGTGATCCGTCAGCGTGTCTATACTCATAATGCCCGTATTGCGGACAAGTTCCGTGTCGACCGTATTTTGCTTGCCGGTGATGCTGCGCACATTATGCCGGTATGGCAAGGTCAAGGCTATAACAGCGGTATGCGTGATGCCTTTAACTTGGCCTGGAAAATGGCGCTGGTTGTTCAAGGCAAAGCTGGCCCAGCACTTTTAGATTCGTATCAGATCGAACGTAAAGACCATGCCAAGGCGATGATTGACCTGTCGGTGATGGCAGGTCACGTACTGGCACCACCGAAAAAATGGCAAGGTTTTGTTCGTGATGGTATTGCCTATGCCCTGAACTACATTAAGCCGATCAAACAGTACCTGCTGGAAATGCGTTTCAAGCCAATGCCGAAATATCATGACGGCGCACTTTTGAGTAACGGAGCCAAGAACTCTCCAGTCGGTAAGACGTTTATCCAGCCTCAAGTTCAACTGGCTTCGGGTGAAACCGTATTACTGGATGAAGTGATCGGCAATGATTTTGCGATTATTGCCTGGGGTGTTGATCCGAAATGGGGTCTTAGTCCGGAGACGTTGCAACAGTGGAAATCGCTCGGCGTGAAATTCATCCAGGTAATTCCTGCGGTGCAATTGCAAAATAACCAGCGCAAAGAGTATGAAGATGTCATCACTATTGGTGATATCGGCACAGATATCCGCTCGTGGTTTGGCAACACGTCTGAATCCGTTGTGATCTTACGTCCTGACCGTTTCGTGGCTGCCCTGGCCATTCCTCAATCGATGGAAAGCACCAGCCAGCAACTGTTTAAAAAGCTTTACCTGAAATAATATTAGGGTCACCTTTCACCACGCTTCGGCGTGGTTTTTTTATTGTTTTTAGATATCCCGGACAATATATAGACCGAGGAATTAGACTCGGTATTCCTGAAACCACGGAATATCTTTCAGGGAATCACGGCGAGCCATCTGCTGCAGGAAGGGCCTGAACTCGTCAAATGGCGGTAAAATTTTCGCAGATATGGCGAAGATCAAACAGTAAGCCACATAGAGATCCGCCGCCGAGACTTTTTCACCCAACAGATAAGGACTAGCCTGCCCGATGCCCTGTTGCAGAAAATCAAATACGGCTACTTCATTCCCAAAACTTAAACTTCTCCGGTTCTTTTCAATATTTTCTGGCGACACCTGCAAATTTTTTATATCGATATATTCGGTGAAGGGTCCATGACAGAAAAACATCCATTTTAAATACGCCCCACGCTTCGGATCATCCAAAGCAGGTGCCAATCCTTTGTCACGATATTTATCTGCCAGATAGATAAAAATGGCGGCCATTTCTGAAATGACGATCTCCTGATCTACCAGACAGGGAACTTTTCCCATCGGATTGATCCGTGTATACGCCTGCTGATGCATATGCTCATAAGCGACTTCCACCTGCTCAATCTGGTCTTCAATCTGCAATTCTTTCAGTAAAGGCAACAAGGTCAGGCCACGTGATTGCGGGTTGTTATAGAGCTTCATCATCCTGCTTCAACCGGTTTTTATTGTTAGATGTTCAGTATAAAGCGATTTAGTGTCCCGATTTAAAAGGATGTGCTACAGACCATTTCTGTCACACGACTTTTTAGATGGGTAGATTGAAGGTTTAAATATTAAAAAAGATCCACGCAAAACTTTTCTTTTAATACTTTCAAAATCAGATCAATCACCACATGTTTTTGATCCTTGCGATAATTGGCATACAGTCCAATCATCGGCAACGGTTCCAGGGTCTTTTTCACCACAATATTATCACCGAGCAATGGAATCACATAAGCCGGCACCAGACTCCAGCCCACACCCATCCCTACCAGATTGACATTGAGCAGGATATTGGTGGAATACTGCACCACATTCACTTTCAATTTGGACTGTTTAAAAAAATCCTGAATCAGCTTATGCAGTTGCGGTGAGGACTGCTCATCACTAATTACAAAGTCCTGATTTTCAAAACTCTTGATACTGACATAGGGCAAGGCTGCAGCCGGGGAATCTTTCGGCACGATCAGGGTTAAAGGCTCATCAAAAATGCGGATTGAATCAAATTCACTCAACTGCCCCGGATAACGGGTAAAGGCAATATCGATCTGTCCATTTCTTAAGGCACTAAACTGCTCTGCATCGGTCAGACTATGAAACTGTGCTTTCAGTTCAGGAAAATGTGCGCGGATATTGGGCATGATATAAGGAAAGACTTTCATTTCCGCGACCGGGACAAAACCGATATTCAGCTGGTCCTGCTGTGCATTGGCGATCTGTCTGGCAGTCTGAATGGCGCGCTCTGCATGCTCAAGACTCAATAAAGCTTCTTTTAAAAATGCCTGTCCAGCTTCAGTTAGCCCGACCTTACGGTTATTCCGCTCTAGCAACTGTACGCCAACCTCACGTTCCAGATCCTTGATTTGCTGGCTCAATGAAGGCTGTACCGTATTTAATTTTTCCGCGGCACGGGTAAAGTTCAGTTCCTGCGCCACCGTAACGAAATAACGTAAATGCCTTAATTCCATTTTATAACTCCAAACTTGCCGGGCGCTTATTTTGCTTTTTGGCAACATACTGACGATAAACCAATATCGTCACAATGACGAGTGCGGCACTCAAAACATAAGTAGTTTCAAAGCCCCAATAGGCAATCAATACTCCCATTGCCACGGAACCGATCGCTAAACCCAGATCAAACAGGGTAAAGAAGGTTGAAATCGCATGTCCCATACGCTGTTTGTCGACCGACTGAATGGCCAAGGTCTGCAAACATGGGAATAGTGAACCATAACCGATGCCAATAAACACTGCCGACAACCATAATATCCATTGATTGGAAATCAGACTGACAATCACCAGACCAATGGCAAAGAAAATAAATGAAGGATAAATCACCGCACTGGGTCCCTTACGGTCATAAATCTTTCCAACCCAAGGTCTGACCAGCAACATGGATGCTGCAAATACAATAAAGAATACGCTGGTATAGCCCAAAAGCTGCTTGGTTTCACTAAATGCAGTAATAAAACTCATGATGCCCGAGTAGGCAAAAGCGGTTAGTAAAGCCACAAAACTTACCGCCAGAACTTTGACTTCCAGAATATCCTGCAAGCTCAAGCTGGTTTTTTCTGTGCTTATAGCTTCAGGTTTTGGTAACTCTGTGATTTTGAGCATCCAACAGAAAATGAGCCCCAAAGAAATGATAACGGCAAGAATGCCAAATAAGACTTTGAAGCTGGTGAACTGAATTACGGTCAATGCCAGCAAGGGCCCAAAAACCACACCCAGATTGGTCGACATGACGAAATAGCCCATGCCCTCACCTTTGCGCTGTTCAGGAATAAATTCATTAGCGACGGGTACTGCCACCGTGGTCAGAATACTGAACCAGATACCATGTAAAAAACGCACCAGCAACAGCGACCACATGCTATCTACCAGCAAATAACTAAAGGAAAATAAGGCAAAAATCACGCCTGCACCGCGCATCGAGATTTTCTTGCCGAGCTTTTCGATGATCATGCCGGAAAATGGCCGAACCGCAATCGAAGAGGCCAAAAATAGCGTCAGCGCCAGACCCGCTTCTTTTACCGAACCGCCCAGATCTTTCATGATGTAAATCGGCAAGATGGTCAGTAAGGCAAAATAATAAACAAACAGGAAAAAATTATTGAATAAGCACAAGATAAATGAGCGATTCCATAACCGCTCAGCGCTAACTGACATAATCACCAACTCTTAAAATTTGTAGGGAAATAGCACAAACTCAGGCTTGAACAGTGACCGGATGCAAGGCCAACTCGACCAGATTCTGGATATAGTGTTCATCTGGAATCCGGTTGAAAAAAATGATCTGGTAATGAATCGGGCCGTATAAGGTATCCAGCATCAAATCAAAAGGATAATCAGCGCGGATTTCTCCCCGTTCAATCGCTTGCTGAATCAGTTGATGGGTCTGTTGCCGACGTGGCAAGAGATATTGCTGAAAGAACTCACCTGCCAGTTCACGGTGATTGGCAATCACCACCACCAAAGCCCGACCGACCGGATGATTTAGCGCTTGAGATAAAGAACCGAGTTGTTGAATGAGATTGCTTTTCAGGCTTTTAGAGGTATCCAGCTCAAATACCGAAGCTGTATGCTGTTTGAAAGTGTCCAGCACCAGTTCCGATTTATGTTTCCACCATCGATAAATCGTGGACTTGCCAACACCGGCACGTGCCGCTACATCTTCAATCGTCAGCTGATGATATTCACATTCTGCCAGCGCATCTGCGACCGCCTGTAAAATGCACTGCTGTCGTCGGGAACTTTTTTCGTCACTGCTCATATTTTTCTACTTAACTTTTAAGATCTAAAAATCGAAACGATACGTATCGTTTTATATTAGGGTAAAAAATGGCAAAGCTCTAGTGAAAAACTGAAATTGATGCAAAAAAAAAGACCTTCTAAGGAAGGTCTTTTCTCAATCACGATCTAACTTAACTCTGTGCAGTCTTTTTATAAATGCTGCAAGAAGGATGATGATTTTCTTGCAAACGCGCGACTTTACGCTGTTCTGCTGCTTCAAAACGGCATCGTTTCCAGTCATTGTCCAGGTTTAAAGCTGGAATCTGTTTTGGTTTACCATTTTCATCCACCGCGACCATGGTGAAATAGCAGCTATTGGTATGACGTACCGTTCTCTTTTGAATATTCTGGGCTTCTACACGAATCCCGATTTCCATCGAGGTACGGCCAACATGATTCACACTGGCCAGAAAGGTAACCAGCTCACCAACGTGAATCGGCTCTTTAAAATTCACCTTGTCTACAGATAAGGTCACGACATAACTACCCGAATAGCGACTTGCACACGCATACGCCACCTGATCCAATAATTTCAGAATGGTTCCACCATGAACATTTCCTGAAAAATTTGCCATATCTGGCGTCATGAGAACTGACATCGTTAACTCTGACTGGTCATCCGACACTGCTGCAATTTGATCTAAAGGGGCCATCGTTTTCTTTGAACTCTTTGAATGACAAGGTTATCGTTTATTATTATAGCGTTTTTAACATGAATAAAATGTTCAATTCGGCAAATGAAGCATCACAATTATTGATATAGAAAATGTATTCATACAGAAAAAAATATATTTAATTGCTTAAAATCTCAGTTAGAAAGTTAAGTGCCAATAAATCAACACTTATTTATCTGGGGTTGATCACACAGCAACTGAGAATTTTTCACTGTTTTAAGCGCTGAACAAAAATAATTCAGGAAAATAAAAAGGCTCTGCGTGATTTAAAGCATCACTGGCCTGAGCATTTCCTGCGCCACGTTCTGATAACTTAAAATTTGTTGACCATCCAAGGTCGTTTCAACGGTAAAAGAACCATCCTGATGGGTCGCGGTCACTGTAAAAATATAGTGTTCGAATTGTGCCAGTTTGACCTGCTGTCCAATTTTAATATGCATCATGATGTCTACATCTGTGTAGTGATCTTTTCAAACTGCATTCTGGCATGAACATCGATGCTTTTGAATATTTGATCAACTTAAGTATACGAATAATAATATTAAAATTTTAATTTAAGACGAATAAGGCTTATTATTTAAAACAATATACTTATAATTCAATTTGTTATATTTAAAATTAATTTTATCTTTTGCGATAATTCCGACTGACTGATACACATAGGCAATCATCTTATCTTTTATAACAATCAGTTAAGCGTTACAGCCGATGATCCGTTATCTTTTTGATTGAATGTCCCTATACTGCGATATAGGGGTAAACAGAAATTTCAAAAAAAAGATTTATTGAGCTTGATGTTCATGTACCACAAACTGTGGAATACGATGTCCTTGAGCATAATCATGTTTTTGGTAGGCTTGTGAAATTTCCATTAACTTTAACTGGGTCGCCTCGGCACCAGCCTGCATGGTGAGTTCCCTGCCACGTACATCAAAGATATGGCCTTTTTCGCGTAAGTCCGGTTGAATCACCACATCTGCATGCTTTAATTCTTCATGCGCCAGATGTTGCTGCATAATATTGATGTTCTGGTTAAACAGTCCCCAGACATTGCTGGTTTCCGTGTGAATGGGTTGTGCCAGAATATCTACCGCAATCACAATGTCGGCTCCCAACTCACGTGCCACATCGACCGGCACCGGACTGACTAGACCACCATCTACATATTCTTTACCTTGAATGATGGTCGGAATAAACATACTCGGAATCGAGACTGAAGCACGTACCGCCTGTCCGGTATTGCCATAGTTAAAGACGACTTTCTTGCCTTCTTTCAGCGCGGTTGCTACCACAAACATTGGGATTTTCATGGCTTCAAGCGGGGTTTGATCGACCTGCAAATTGACATAATCTTCAACTTTCTTGCCATCAAAAAAGCCTTTTCTGGCTAGTTTAATATCACGGACATCATTCGGTCGCATGCTGAGGGCAATATTGCGCAGTTCAATCGCCGGTTTACCACTTGCATAAATGGATCCCACAATGCTGCCCGCACTGGTTCCGACAATAAAATCGGGGTGAATACCCGCCTGTTCCAGTACTTCCAGCGCACCAATATGCGCATAACCACGCGCACCCCCACTGCCCAGAACTAAAGCAACTACTGGACGCTGTTGGGTTTGCTTGATCTTTTGAAAATCAATTTGATTTGGACGTGCCTGAGCTTCTCCGCGTTGTGCAGCAGGTTGTAGATGACTGGTCGCCGCTTGGGCTGTCATGGGGGTCGTTTGGCAAGCACTCAGGCCAAATGTACCCAGTATCACCATACTCAACACATATTTCTGCATGCAGAGAATGTCCTCATTAATCTAAAGCAGCATAGTGTATAAACACATGCATAAATAGTCTGTAGAATTTCGTAAAACTGTCATACAGTTCAGCTACTTTATCTTCATTTTTCCCCATAACTGTATGTCTTCAATCTCACTGTATCGGATTTTCCTGATTTTCCTGCAACTGGGCTGCATTTCATTTGGTGGTCCAGCGGCGCATCTGGTGTTTTTTCACCGAAAATTTGTGACCCAACTGCAATGGTTGAATGACACCCAGTACAGTCAACTGGTCGCTTTGGCGCAACTTTTACCCGGGCCGAGCAGCAGTCAGGTGGGGCTGTCGATCGGTTATCTGCAACGGGGCTATACTGGTGCCGTGATCGCATGGTTGGGTTTTACCCTGCCCTCAATGATTCTGATGACCTTGGTGGCGCTCTTGGGTCAAAGCTATTTTCATATTTTAAACTCAAACAGCTTTCATACCATCCAGTTAATTGTATTTTCTGTCATCGCCTGGGCATTCTGGCAAATGCTGAGAAGCTTCTGTAAAACGGTTTGGCAATACGCTGTCTTAATCCTCTCTGTCGCATTACTGATAGTCGTTTCAGTAAGTTTTAACCAGATTCTGGTCATTATACTGGGCGCAATCTGTGGACTCTTGGCTGGATATTTTTCCCAATCAGATTCGAAACCCAAAGAAATTAACAAAACGGCAATCAGCTCGCCATATATTCGATCTGCCGCTGCACCCTATTGGCTGCTAGCATTTATCTTGCCATTTTTGCTGCTGCCCTTAGCAGGCAAATTATGGGGTGAATCGGAGCTGCAATTTTTTTCCAATTTCTATCAGACTGGCTCGCTGGTGTTTGGTGGCGGTCATGTGATTCTGCCTTTGTTACATCAGGACTTTGTCACAACCGGTTTGGTGAGTGCGCAATCTTTTGATCTTGGCTATGCATTTGCCCAACTGATGCCGGGACCTTTATTCAGTTTTGCCAGTTATATCGGTGCTTTACTGCCTTGGACGCCTTATGTCTGGCTGAATGCAGTGCTAGCGACCTGCACAATATTTTTACCTTCATTTTTTCTGATTTTTGCCACCTTGCCTTACTGGTCATGGTTGATGCAGCAGCGCCATATTCATCAGGCGGTGATGGGCATCAATGCTGCGGTAGTAGGACTGTTACTGTATTTATTGCTGGATCTTTCACAACGTTATTTTAGTTATGGCTCCGACCTGGTCTTTGTCGCGGTGATGATTGCTCTGCTACGCTCAAAACTACCGGTCTGGTTCAGCCTGATTTTAGGCTTTGTGCTTTATCAAAGTTATTTAAATTTCTTTTAAATAAAACTTTGGCACAAAAAAAGCCCCGAATGATCGGGGCTTTTTGCTTCAAGTCTTACCAGATATCTGATTTGACCTTGTCTTTAAATTTAGGATGGTTATCCAGTTTAAATTCAGGCTCTTTCACACCACGCTTCAACTGACCAGTATAGTCTTTGAGTAGCATCAGCAAGAATGGCATCAGCAACAGGATTGCGATCAGGTTGATGCTTGCCATGACACCCATGAACAGATCTGCCATATTCCAGATCAATGGCACACTGGCGATAGAACCGAAATACACCATGACCAATACAAATAAGCGGAAAATCAACATCACCCGGCTATTGTTATTGATGAACTGGACGTTTCCTTCGGCATAGGCATAGTTACCAATAATCGAAGAATAGGCAAACAGGAACAGAATCAAAGCCAGGAAGTCATCACCCCAAGCACCAATCTGGCTTTCAAGCGCCATCTGGGTCAAGGTCACGCCTTCAAATCCTGCATTTTCATACAGACCCGAAACCAGAATAATAATCGCGGTACATGAACACACCACAAAGGTATCTACAAATACTCCGAGCATCTGTACCAGACCCTGGTTGACCGGATGTTTGACATCGGAAGCTGCAGCAGCATTCGGTGCCGAACCCATCCCTGCCTCGTTAGAGAACAGACCACGCTTGATGCCCATCATCATCGCCATAGATACCATGGCGCCAAAGAATCCACCAGCGGCGGCTTCAAATTCAAAGGCTTTACTGAAAATGAGCTGGAAGATGGATGGGAGCAGATCGTAATTGATGACCGCAATATACAAAGCCACAGCCAGATAAAGCACAGCCATAAACGGCACAAAGCTTTCCGCAACTTTCGCAATCCGTTTAATCCCGCCAAAAATGATCACCGCAGTCATCAAGACCAGAAACAATCCGACCCAGGAAATTTCCAGATTCAGGCCGCCTAATGGCAGAATCAGGTTCGCCTCATCCCAGCCCCAGGCATGAGAGGTTGCTCCGGTAATGGCATTGGCCTGAACTGCATTGAAGACAAAACCATAAGTCGTGATCAATGCAATCGCAAAGACAATCCCGAGCCATTTCTGTTTCAGGCCTTGAGTAATGTAATAAGCTGGACCACCACGGAATTGCTGGTTTTTGTTATCTCGCACCTTAAACAACTGTGCCAAAGAGGATTCAACAAAAGCAGAACTCATGCCCAAAAAGGCAGTAAACCACATCCAGAACACGGCACCGGGGCCACCAATCGCAATCGCAATGGCGACACCCGCGACATTGCCCACACCGACCCGGCTTGCCAGTCCAGTGACAAAGGCCTGAAACGGGGTAATGCCGTGCGTATCCTGAACCTTGCCACGGCTATTTTTCATGACTTTCATGCTGTGCCAGAACAAACGAATTTGTACTGCACCCGTCATGATCGTGTAGAAAATACCGACTGCGACCAGAAACACCACCAGAAAATCCCATAAAGGGCCATTCAGGGCATTAATCCAGCCGAGTAAGGTTTCATTTAACTGATCATTCATGTCACATCCTTATGAGCCTATGACTCATCGTATCAGGCATAAAAATTATGCAAAAAACTTCAAAATCATCTGAATAACAGTAGCATTGATTAAGTCAACGAAGAACGCACCACATAATGGAACAATCAGGAAGGCCTTATGCGACGCACCATACATATTGGTAATCGCCTGCATATTGGCAACCGCTGTTGGCGTTGCGCCCATACCGAAACCACAATGACCTGCTGCAAGTACCGCAGCATCGTAGTTTTTGCCCATGATGCGGAAAGTGACGAAAGCTGCATACAAAGCCATGGTGATGGTTTGCGCACCCAGAATCACCATGAGTGGTCCTGCAAGGTCAGCTAATTGCCATAATTTCAATGATAACAATGCCATCGCCAAGTACAGCGACAATGAAGCATTACCGAACACATCAATCGCGCGATCGAAAATCTGAACTTTGAAAATACCTTCCAGTACATTACGCAGAATGACACCACCCGCCAATGCCCAGACAAATGTTGGCAGTTCAAACGCAGTACCTTTACTGAAACCCGTCATAAACTCTGCAAAAGCCAAACAACCTGCGAACAGGCCCAAGGTCGTGATTGCATTATCAGCGGTAATTAAACGCACCTGATGCGGATATTCAAACGGTACATATTCGTTGGTCGTGCTATCCATTGGTGTATTGTCACGCTTTTCGATCTGCTGATCGGTACGTGCAGTCGCCAGGTTATGACGATTGATCAGTAATTTGGCCAAAGGTCCACCAATGATCCCGCCGATGATCAGACCGAAAGTCGCACTGGCCATACCCAGTGCCAAAGCACCCTGAATGCCATGTTCAACTTCAAAAATCTCCCCCCATGCACCCGCAGTACCATGACCGCCGGTTAAGGTAACTGAACCTGCAATCAGGCCAATCAGTGGGTCAATACCAAGCAGTGTTGCCAGACTCATACCGACTGCATTTTGCAAAACAATAAAAATCGATATAGCAAACAGGAAAATTACCAGACCGACACCGCCTTCACGCAACTTGGAAAAGTTGGCACTCAGACCGATCGAGGCAAAGAAGATCAGCATAAAACTGGTTTGTAGCTCTGAACTGGTGGTGATGCTGTATCCCCACAGTGAATGCACCAGTAATGAGATAATCGCAGCAACCAAACCGCCTGCAACCGGCTCAGGAATATTGTAGCGCTTTAAAAAATCGATTTTATTAACCAGGAATCGGCCGAGTAACAAAACAATGACTGCGGCAATCAAGGTATAAAATGCGTTAAAAGTAAAATCCATAATTTTTTGCCCAAGATGATTTTGAATTTTTTATTTTTCTAAAAGTTATGGAGTGCGCTAGATTTCTAGCTCGCTCATTAGATGTTCATCTGGAAATATCCTGATTTGATCTATCACCTTTAGAAAAACAAACCGATTTATCATCTCTTTCAAACTTATGAATATCATCATCACGATCATATTCAACAAATGAGAGATTTATAAAAGCAACACCTTTTCTATTCCGATACTCAGTCTGTTGTAAAATTGCAGACAATTTTCAAACAGATGCGCATGCTGGTAAAAAAACTGTGTTTTAAGCTCAAAAAAAACATTCAGTGCTTGATGAGTGCTTTCAACCTAAAGACTTCATTCAAGCCATCTGGAATCGCGTTATTTAAAACAGATCTTAATCACGAAATGCATGAATTAAGATGAAAAGTCGTACATTATGCTGTTTCTTCGTATCAGGTTTTATTTCTTTTTATTAGCAATAGTTAATTTACCTATAAAAAATAATTATAAATTCTCATTTTTATATGAAGATTAATCTATATTTTAATTCAAAAAAAATATTAATCTTTTACTCGACACAAAATGAAACAGAGATCTTGAAATTAAATTATCTTGATTTTCAGTCAAAATAAACCAGTTCTCTGTGTGAAATTGTTATTGTTGAATGGTTCAAGCACTTGGGTTTTAAGCCATTTTTTAAATCAAAGACCAACTTTATGACTAAATCCATTGCTATCACTTAGGCGATTTATGCTCAGCTAAAAGAATGCGAAATTTCATTATTCAAGTCATTTTGCTGATAAATTGTTTTTTCAGCTGGCGAAGAATTAAATTTTCCTATCCCCCGTTCTGTTTGTTTAGTTTATAGTCATTGCAAACTCAATAAGGATATTCGACTGGACCCCATAATGGATCAAAATCTTGTTCATGCTGTAGATCACACCATCACTTCTCGCCATTCAGTGCGTGCTTTTTTAAATACCCCCGTTAGTACAGACACCTTAAAAGAGATTCTGGCGGTGGCCAGCCGCGCACCTTCAGGAACCAATACCCAACCCTGGAAAGTGTATGTGGTAACAGGTAAAAAGCGTGATGAACTCGTGCAGCAGGTTTGTCAGGCACAAATGCAAATCTATGCAAATCCGGAATTGTCGCAGCAGTATCAGGAAACTTTTGCCTATTATCCTGAACAATGGATCTCGCCATTTATTGAACGTCGTCGTGAAAATGGCTGGGGTTTATATGGCTTGCTGAATATTCAGAAAGGCGAAAAGGAAAAAATGGCGCGTCAGCAGCTGCGTAATTTTGAATTATTTGATGCGCCTGTCGGCCTGTTCTTTACCGTCCATCGTTCTTTGGCGATTGGTTCCAAAATGGATGTTTCCATGATGATCCAGAATGTCATGCTGGCAGCAAAAGCCCGCGGTCTGGACACCTGTCCGCAGGCTGCCTGGAATCATTTTCATCCGATCGTGCTTGATCTGGTCGGCGCACCTGATGATGAAGAGCTGGTCTGCGGTATGGCACTGGGTTATGCCGACCCAGAGCAGATTATTAACAGCTTTATTACCCCGCGTGTTCCCGTAGAGGAATTTGCCGTATTTATCGATGAGTGATGCAAGCAGGGCTAAGCCAACTTGCTTAGCCCTCTGCTCAATCCAGCATTTTTAATATATTAGAGAACGCCCAGCATCTATGCATTTTTCAAGATTGGCATCTTGATTTTAAAAATCGCCCAAGCGGAAATACCTACAAAAACCAGCATGATCAATGCCATATTTAATAAGGCATGCCAGATCAGAAAATTCAGTAATACACCGCCCAATAAGCCACAGACAAATTGCATACTGCCCATAATCGCACTGGCGGTTCCCGCCCGCTCGCCCTGTTCAGCCATTGCCAGAGCCATGGCATTCGGACCAGTAAACCCGATAGATGCCACCACAATAAACATGCCTAACAACACCCAGAACACAGAATCGACGTCCAGACAGCCCAGCAAGATTAACCCTAATACACCGGCAAACTGCAGGCAGGTGCCGATTTTCAGGCGCTGCAATATCGAGAATCGTCCAGCCAGACGTTTATTCAAGGTCGAAAACAGCATGATGCCGAAAGCATTGGCACCAAAGGCATAAGCAAACTGCTGCTCGGTCAGTTGATAACGATCCATCAGAATAGTCGAAGAAGCACTGATATAACAGAACATCACCGCACCGGAAAAACAGCCGGCATAGAGCGGGCGTCGAAAGCTGGGATCTTGAAAAATGCACCGGTACAAACTTATAACCTGTTGAAAGTTCAGCTTGAGACGGCGTTCTGGCTCCAGGGTTTCTTTAAATAGAAAATGTACACAGGCCAGACTCAACAGACCACAGCCCATCAGCACCAAAAAGATCATGTTCCATTCATAAAAAATCAACACCCAGGCCCCCAGACTCGGGGCGATGATTGGCGCAATCGCAGTCACAATCATCATGCTGGCAAAGGCCTGAGCTGCTGAATGCATATCCAGACGATCGCGAATTGCAGCGCGTGCCATGACCACCCCGACACAGCCACCGAGAGCTTGCAGAATTCGTGCAGCGATCAGGCTCCATTCATCCTGCGCAAAGACACACAGCAAACTTGCCACAATGTATAAACACAGCCCAAAATACAGTGGCGGTTTACGTCCAATCCGGTCACTGATCGGACCATAAATCAGTTGCCCGATCGCCAGACCGAAGAAATAAGCCGGCAAGCTATTGGAAACCATTTGGGTACTGACACCAAAATCTGCTGCCATAGCCGGTAAGGCCGAAAGATACATATCAATGGATAAAGGCCCGAGTGCACTTAAGGTCGCCAGCAAAACAATCCAGGACATGGCATAAGGTTGTTGTGCTATTTTATTCGATGTCATAAGCATGAAGATTTAAAGCGCTAATATGCAGACAAATTAACACAGTGCATAGTATGATTTAGCCTGAAATGAAGATTTATAAATATACTATTTTCATTAGCCTATTCAGATTCAGCTCTAAGACTGCAGTATAAAGGACGACCTTTGAAATCTTGGCTCACTCGTCTCAAGCAAACCACCTATAACACGACCTTGATGTATAACCTGCGCATGATGACGGCATTTGCAGGTACCGCCTTTGTTCCCTATTTTATGGGACAACAATTGATGACGATCCCATTGACTTTAGGGGTGGTCGCAGCCGGTTTAAGCGATATTGATGACCGCTTTTCGGTGCGGATTTTAAATCTGCTCTACACCTACATTGGCTTCTTTATTACGGCAGTAGGCGTATATCTGCTTTTTCCTTATCCCTTGCTGTTTGCCTTGGCCTTAATTGTGTCCTGTATTGCCCTGATTTTGCTGGGTTCACTAGGGCGACGCTATGCCACGATTTCCTACGGCTGTCTGGTGATTTCCGTTTATTCCATGCTCGGGGTGGAGCTGTTTGATGAATGGTATAAACAGGCTGGTTTATTGGTCATCGGCGCGATGTGGTACGGTCTGCTGTCGACCATCAGTTTCCTGATTTTCCCTGCCCGACTGGCGCAAGACAAGCTTGCCATTTCCTATTCTGCTCTCGGTGACTTTTTATATGCCAAGTCCAATCTGTTTGATGTGGACATGACCCCGAAAAGCTATCAGCAAAGCATGATTGAACTCTCGCTTGAAAATGGGAAACTGATTGCGATTTTTAATGAGATGAAAACTGCCCTTTTGACTCGCCTGAAAGGTGACCGGGGGCAAAAAGACACCCGTCGCAGCCTGCAATATTATTTTGTCGCGCAGGATATTCATGAACGTGCCGATTCAGCGCATATTGATTATCAGAAACTGGCCAAGATTTTCCAGCATAGCGATATCCTGTTCCGCTTCCAGCGCATCATGTCAATTCAGGGCAAAGCCTGTAAGGACCTGAGTGAAAGTTTGCTGATGCGCAAACCTTATGTACATAACCAGCGCTTTAAGCATGCCTTTGATAACCTGAGACAGTCTCTGGATAAGTTACGTCAGGAGCAGCAGTATGATCAGGTCTGGATCAGTGCCCTGTTTGCGCTGTTTCAAAACCTGAAATCGATTGATGCCCAGTTACGCAACCTGGAAACCGAGCAGAATATCAAGTCCGAGCGTTTCAAACATATCGAGAACCAGCTTAGAGATGATGACCTGAAAGGCTGGGATGACATCAAGATTCGGATTAAGCAGCATCTGACCCCAGAATCGGTGCTGTTCCGGCATGCCATTCGCCTGTCGATTGTGCTGCTGATCAGCTATATTTTTGTACAGGTCAGCAATATTGAATATGGTTACTGGATTTTATTGACCGCACTCTTTGTCAGCCAGCCGAACTTTAACGCCACCAAACGGCGTTTACGTCTGCGTATTGTCGGTACGTTGGTCGGTATTATTCTCGGTTATGCCATTCTGTATTTTGTGCCTTCCATCGAAGGACAATTATTACTTCTGGTATTGAGCGGGATTCTGTTCTTTGAATTACGCAGTAAACAGTATGCCCAAGCCACCGCCTTTATCACGATTTTAGCCCTGATCAACTTCAACCTGGACGGTATGGGCTATGCCGCGGCCATCCCGCGTATGATCGACACCTTGATTGGCTGTGCGATTGCCTGGTTCGGCGTCAGTTTTATTTTTCCAGACTGGAAGTTCCGGCGTTTGCCGCGCAGTATCAAACGCAGCTTGCAAGCAGAAGCGGATTATTTGAGCGAAGTGATCGAGCAGTATAAGTCAGGACGTAATAACGGCCTGAAATATCGGATTGTGCGCCGTGCTGCTCATAATACCGATGCCGAGGTAGCCTCACTGATTTCGACATTGGCCACTGAACCGGATATTGATCCGGTACAAAAATCGCTAGCCTTTGAGTTCCTTTGTCTGAACCATACTTTTATCAGTTATATTGCTGCACTGGGCGCACACCGGGAAAAAATTGAAGATCAGGACATTCTGAATTTACTGGACAAAGCTCTCGAGAACATTCGTGGTGCATTGTTGCGAGATGAAATGCCCGATTTAAGTGCGCAAAATATGATTCCCCATATTCGACAGCGCTTGGCTCAAGATCAGGAGCAAGATCAGAAATCCCTGATCATTTTGCAGCAGCTGTCTTTAATGTTCAGCATTTTAAAGCAGTTGAGTCAACTGAAACAAAGTTTGAGTCATGAGCGTGATGAACAGGCAACTGAATTAGGTTCATTATAATTTGGCTGATTTTGGAACAATATACTCACTGAATTGGTACAATTAGTGCTAAACTTTTTACAGTTTAAAATCTGCTAATTTCACTATGACCGCGAAAAATTTATACGCTTATACCCTCCAGCCTGTGAACTATGAAATTTCAGAAGCCGAGCAGCGTCATGCTCAGCTGGTGATCTGGCGTAGTACCAATAAAATTGGCATGAAAGCATGGCTGATCATGGGTGCTGTTGTTGCACTTTCTATTCTGGGCATTCTGCTCCTGAAGAACTATTCTACCGTGTTCTGCTGGGTGGCCATTGTCTGTGTGGTGTTGTATTACCTGATCCGTACCTTTGGTCTGGAATGGTATGTTAAACGCAAGATGAATGAATTTCCGGTACAGGAAATCAAAGGTGTTCGCCTGGGCGTACAACCACATGGCATCGTGATGCGTCAGAAAATGGGCATGCAAGAAGGTGTTGGGGCGATTAGCTGGAAAGACATCTATGAATGGTACAACACACCAGAATTCATGTTGGTCAATTTCAAGGTAAAAGGCCAGCAAGGTGCATATATCCTGCCGAAACGTCTGGACAGCAAAAACTTCTCTTTCGCCACGATTCGCAAGCATCTGGAAGCGGAAGTCGGCGCAGCAAAACAAATCTAAACTGTTCTTTCTTCAGTGAAAAACCTCCTGCCCCGGCATGGAGGTTTTTTTAATCTCAAAACAATAAATGATAATGAGAATAAATATTATCCTCAACACCTATAATTCGGGCTTAAACTTCAGTTATAATTTTGCCACTTTTATAGATCTCACCCTTAATCTGACGACCATGTTTAAAAAGACATTTTTCCAAATCCACTGGTTTCTGGGGATTACAGCAGGTTTAATCCTCTCGATAATGGGGGTCACTGGCGCAATCTATTCCTATGAACAACAAATATTAAAATGGATGAATAGCGACAGTTATACGGTTCAGGTTCAGCAACGTGACAAACTCACGCCTGCCGAACTGTATCAGCACTTTAACCGTACTGCGCCTGACATGAAGATCAACAGTATTACCGTGGCACAAGATCCGAGTGCTTCGAGTACTGTGAATGTTGCCAAAGAAGGCGCACGGCGTGGTCAGAACATCATGATCAACCCGTATACTGCGGAAGTCTTGCCAGAGATTAAGGGTCGGGAATTTTTCCAGTTTGTTCAGCAACTGCATCGTAATTTGACGGTTGGTCCGGTGGGTAAGCAGATTACCGGTGCCTGTACCCTGATGCTGATCTTTTTTGTCTTGTCAGGTCTGTACCTGCGCTGGCCGAAACGTCATTCGATCAAGCAATGGTTCTTTGTAAAACCTCAACTGAAAGGCCGTAATTTTATCTGGGATCTGCACGCTGTTGTGGGAACCTGGGTGGTGATTTTCTACCTGATTCTGGCCTGTACCGGTCTGTACTGGTCTTATGACTGGTGGCGCAATGGCATGTTTAAAGTGCTGGGGGTGGAACGCCCGCAACCGGAAATGCAGGCCAATGCCGGCAATAACCGTGGTGAAGGACGTCCAGGCGGTGAACGTGGTCCGCGTGCCGAAGGTGAAGTACGAGGCGAAGGCCGCCAAGGTGGCGAACGCGGTGCTGGTGGTGAAGGCCGTGAAGGTCTCAGCCCTGAAGCTACTGCCCGTGCGCTAGACCAGAGCTGGATTGGCTTTAACAATGAATTTTCAGATAAGTATTCTACCGTAACGTTTAACCTTCCGAAAAAACCGGATGGCGAAATGCAACTGAACTTCGTCGATCCGATCGCTCAACATGAACGTGCACGAAACAGTGCCACTTATAATTACCGGACAGCTGAATTTACCGAAGTCGAGCTGTATGAAGACAAAAAGCTCAATGAAAAGATCATGAGTAGCATGTTACCGGTACATCGTGGCAGCTTCTTCGGCCCGATCTACCAGTTCTTTGCCATGGTCGCAGCCTTGTTGATGCCGTTATTCTTCGTAACCGGCTGGATGCTCTATCTAAAACGTCGCAAGCAGAAACGCTTAACACTGGCAGCACGTCAGGGTGCGACTGCAGTGAACCTGGATGAAAATGCTAAACCATGGCTCATTGCTTATGCCTCACAAACAGGGGTTTCTGAGCAGCTGGCTTGGCGTACAGCAACTGCCCTGCAGGAAGCACGTCAACCGGTAACCGTCAAGCCGGTACAGCAACTGACGCTTGCCGATTTACAGCAAACCGAACAGGTATTATTTGTTGCTAGTACCTATGGCACGGGCGAAGCACCAGATCTGGCCTCTTCTTTTGAGAAAAAAATCCTGTCTGCTCAAGCTGATCTCAGTCATTTAAGTTATGCTGTATTGGCCTTAGGTTCTCAGGAATATCCAGACAGCTATTGCAGTTTTGGTCACCGTATTGATCAGTGGTTAAAACAGAATGGTGCCCAGCAGCTATTCAATACGATTGAAGTCGACAATGCCAATAACGAGCATATCCAGCAATGGAATAGTGCACTGGCACAAGTCACTCGACTTGAGCTACAAGCGATGAGTATCGATAAGACCTTTGATCATTGGAGTTTGAGTAAACGTGAACTGCTGAATCCTGGTAGTCTGGGCGCACCTGCCTTCAATATCGAACTGACCCCTGAACATGAAGCCATCTGGCAAGCAGGTGATATTGCCGAGGTTCAGCCAGGGAATAGCCAAGAACGTATTGATGCATTTATGCAAAAGCACCAGATAGCAGCGGGTACACAAGTACCTTCTATGCAACAGAATATTGAACAGGCACTCTGGGATCGTGATCTGACTCAGGCTGAACCTTTTGATTCTCTGGATCAGCTCCTTACGCAATTACCGGTTTTGGCAACACGTGAATACTCGATTGCCAGCATTCCAAGCCAGCAGGTTTTGCGTCTGGTGGTACGTCAGCAAACCGATGCTAGTGGTAATCTGGGATTGGGTTCAGGCTGGCTGACCCAGCATGCGGCTCTCAATGCGCCCATTGCACTGCGTATTCGCAGCAATGAATCTTTCCACCTGATTGATGACAACCGCCCGATTATCTGTATTGGTAATGGTACCGGCATTGCCGGACTATTAAGTCTGCTCAGTGCGCGTAACCGTCAGGACTATAGCCAGAACTGGCTGATCTTCGGTGAACGTCAGCGTGAACACGACTTCTTCTTTGAAGAAACCATTCAGGCCTGGCTGCAAATGGGAACCCTGAAACGTCTCGATCTTGCATTCTCGCGCGACCAGCAGGAAAAAGTTTATGTACACCATAAACTGCGTGAACAGGCTGAAGAACTAAAAGCTTGGATTGCTCAAGGTGCAGTGATTTATGTCTGTGGTAGCATCAATGGCATGGCCAGCGATGTGGATCAGGCCCTGATTGAGATTCTCGGTGAAACGATGTTAGATCAATTACGTCTGGATGGACGTTATCGCCGTGATGTATATTAAGATAACCTGATATGCTAAAAACCGGGCTCAATGGCCCGGTTTTTATTGAAGATGCAAAAGCAATAATAAGAATATGAATAAGAAAAAAGGAACCCTGGATGCTCAATCAACTTAAACGAAGTCTTAGCCTGATCTCTGGCTTGATCCTATGTATCAATAGCGTCTGGTTACTGAGCCAAGGTCAGAGGCATTTTGCTATTGCCCTGTCGATCTTCATTGGGGTGGCACTCATCCTGTACGCCTTATTTTTTTCATCTATTCAGCGCTGGAAACAGAATTCCCGATTCAGAACCTTGTTCTGGAACAGTCTCTGGGGCGGATTTTTATTCTGGATCATCAGTGTCGCGGCTTTCTTTGTTTATATCCAGATGTCAATCAACCCGACTGTTCCGGCACGACCTGCTGCAGCGATTTTAGTATTAGGCAGTGGCATTAATCAGGGTCAGCCCTCACCCATCTTAAAAAATCGTCTGGATACCGCAGCAAAATATGCAGAACGATATCCAAATACTTTAATCATTATGACCGGTGGACGAAATTTCCGGGAGAGACAGAGCGAAGCTGAAGTCATGCAAAGTTATATCTACACGAACTATCCGCAGCTCAAAAACCCCATTAGCTTAGAAGATCAAAGCAGAAGTACCCAACAGAACCTGCAATATTCTCAGGCAATCCTAAAACAGCAACATATTGATCGAAATGAGCCCATTGCGATTGTCACTAGCGATTTTCATAGCCCTCGTGCCCGTGCCATTGCCAGACATCAGGGTTATCAACAAGTCATCAGCCTGAGTGCCAGCACACCCCAGAATGTTCGCTATAATTCCTGGTTACGCGAATATTTTGCTTTGATAAGTGGCTGGCTACTGAATGAATATTCATTGTTCCAATAAACAAGCTGTTTTAAAAACAATAAATTTAATTTAAACGGATCTGCCTAGGCAAAGGCATATCCGGATTTTTAAACAGTTCCGGCTTTTGTACATAGATCTGATACAGATAATTTTTAATATCAAGTAATAATTTTTCCGGTGCCACCAGAATATTCTGCCCTTCCGGGGTCAGGTCAAGCGAAACAATGGTACTTTCCTGACGTAAAAAGGGAATGACTTTCTCTACAAAATCCTTGAGAGCAATTTCCTGAATCTCGTAATTTTCCCAATTGTCTTTAATCAACAGTCGAGCCAGACCTTTACTTTGCCAACAGGCAAATGCGCGTTGTCCGGTCGGCGTAGCACATAAGGCCCAGCCGTCTTGATAGAGTGCAAAAATGCCAACATTAGCAACAATGGCTTCAATATATTGCTTATAAAGCTGTTGAGGATCGAAAGCAGTTTTTTGGGATTTGGTCGCGGCTTTGCGCTGATAGGGATTTCTCATAATCGTGAAATCTTAATATTATTATAATAGAATCAGATTCTAAGGAATAAATAGAGTTGAAGCAAGAAGATATGGTGGGCGCTGACGGGATCGAACCGCCGACATTCTGCTTGTAAGGCAGACGCTCTACCAACTGAGCTAAGCGCCCTGAGAAAACAACAGTGTTGTTTTAAATGACGCAAGACCAACAAGGGATGTTGTCTTGGTATCTTGAAAACTTAGATCTCAGGAATCCAAGCTTTTCATCTTAGGATGGCGCAGCGGACGGGGCTCGAACCCGCGACCCCCGGCGTGACAGGCCGGTATTCTAACCAACTGAACTACCGCTGCATCGTAAGAATCTGGTGGGCGCTGACGGGATCGAACCGCCGACATTCTGCTTGTAAGGCAGACGCTCTACCAACTGAGCTAAGCGCCCTGATAAAGAGTGTCAATCTTTAGTTTATTAAATTCAGGCTCAGGGACCTCAATTTAATTTCTTTTGAAATGGCGCAGCGGACGGGGCTCGAACCCGCGACCCCCGGCGTGACAGGCCGGTATTCTAACCAACTGAACTACCGCTGCATCGCAAAAGAATCTGGTGGGCGCTGACGGGATCGAACCGCCGACATTCTGCTTGTAAGGCAGACGCTCTACCAACTGAGCTAAGCGCCCTCAAAAGGTCTATCGTATAAATGGCGCAGCGGACGGGGCTCGAACCCGCGACCCTCGGCGTGACAGGCCGATATTCTAACCAACTGAACTACCGCTGCATTTACACAATGTCGCTATTGTGGCAAACGAAAATCAAGATCTTAAAGTGGCGCAGCGGACGGGGCTCGAACCCGCGACCCCCGGCGTGACAGGCCGGTATTCTAACCAACTGAACTACCGCTGCAACTATAAGGTCTCAACATGAAAGAGCTTGGTGGGCGCTGACGGGATCGAACCGCCGACATTCTGCTTGTAAGGCAGACGCTCTACCAACTGAGCTAAGCGCCCTTTCTAAACGTCTATCATCGTTTGATGGGTGCATTATAGAGAATCTGCACAGCCTGTCAAACGCTTTTCGGAATGTTTTCCACTTTTTAGGTGTGAGTGATTAAAAAATAGGTTGTTTGTTAAAAAAAACAACACTTTTTGTTTATTTTTTAAGTCTCTACCGAAATTTTTTAATTTTCAAAATGAAAATTGAAGCGAAATTTTGTGTTTTACCCTGCGAAGTTTCAGTCTAACCACACGACATATTCCAATTCTGATTAAGGATTATACAAAGCTTTAAAATACTCGACGTTGTGTTCATGTAATCTTTCAACTGTCATTTATTTTTATTCAGAAAATGCCAGTAAATCTAAACTTCAAATAATCATTTAACCCATTCCATGCGATAAAAATACCATCTGGATCAGATTAATCAATCTTTTCTGCTGTCTCCACCAAGCAGATTCAGTCCATAAAAACAAAACCATTTTCACATAATCTTAAAATCTAACTTTTATTCGCTTTTCGAAACATTCAGCCTGCCCAGATCTAATGCCTGTTCTGAAATATAGACC